>JAGQTL010000034.1 GCA_020439035.1 Leucobacter sp.
AGTCGATGCCGAGCGCGACGAGGAAGAGGAACGCGAGGATCGGCACCTGCAGGTCGAGGGCCTGCTGCCCGAACAGCACCCGGCTCAGCCACGCGCCCGCGCCGATGGCCGCCACCGCGCTCGCGAGGTTGATGAGCAGCAGCAGCACGGGGGCGACGAGCGAGCGCAGGAGTGCGACGAGCACGAGGAAGCTCACGGCGAGCACGAGGGGTGCCACCACCAGCAGGTCGTGCGCGTTCCCGTCGCGCGCGTCGAGCTCGGTCGCGACCGCGCCGCCCACCCGCGCATCCGCGCCCTCGATCGGGTGCACGGCGTCGCGCAGCGCGGTGATCTGGTCGAGGCTCTGCTCGGTGCCGAGCGGGTACTCGCTCACGACCATCACCTTGGTCAGCGAGCCGTCTTCCGTCTCGCCCGCCGGCTGCGCGCGCGTGATCCCCGGCACCGCGCTCGCCGCCGCGACCACGTCGTTCGTCGCGGCGCTCTCGGTCACGACCCAGATCGGCTGCGCCTCGCCCGGCGGGAAGTGCGCGGAGAGCGTCTCGAGGCCCGCCGCGGATTCCGACTGCACCCGGAACTTTTCGAGCTGGTCGAGCCCGACCGAGGTACCGAAGAGGCCCACGGCCATGACGGCGAGCAGCGCGAGCCCGGCCAGGAGGCTCACGGCCGGCCGTCGCACGACCCGTGACGCGATCGTGCGCCAGCTGCGCCCCTGCTCGCGCGACTGGCCCGGGCGCGGGATGAATGGCCAGAAGATGCGGCGGCCGAACACGGCGAGGAGGGGCGGCAGCACGAACAGCACGGTGGCGAGCGCGATCAGCAGGCCGATGGCGGCCGGGATGCCGAGGCCGCGCGTCATCGGGATCGTCGCGAACAACAGCGTGAGGAGCGCGAGCACCACGGTGAAGTTCGAGGCCAGGATTGCGGGCGCCGTGTGCCGCCACGCGCGACTGAGCGCGGCCCGGTCGTCCTCGCTGCGCTGGAGTTCTTCCCGGTAGCGCGAGATCAGGAGCAGCGCGTAGTTCGTGCCGGCGCCGAACACGAGCACGCTGATGATGCCGGCGTCGAACTCCAGATTCCAGAACGAGCCGGCCGCAGCGGTGACGCGGCCGGCGAGGCCGTCGGCGAGGGCGACGGCGACGAGTGGCACGAGCCAGAGCACGGGGGAGCGATAGGTCACGATCAACAGGATCGCCACGATCAGGATGGTCACGAGCAGCAGCGCGAGGTCGGCCCCCTCGAACGCGGCCGCGACATCGGCGCCGAACGCCGGCCCGCCGGTGACGAGCAGGGTGATCCCGCCGAGCGGGTGCGCACCGACCTCGGTGCGCAGGTCCTCGATCACCTGAGCGGTCTCGGTGTTGTCCGATCCGACGGCGATCGGGGTGACGATCACCGCCGCCCGCCGGTCCTCGCTGACCAGCGGGCGAGAGGAGGCCCCGGCCGCCTGCGCGTCGAGCACCGGGACGAGGCCGTCGAGGGCGGTGAGATCGTCGTTCGAGAGCTCGGCCCCGTCATCTCGGGACGCGACGACCAGCACGGACTGGTGCGCCGCATCCGGGAACTGCGCGAGCAGCTCGTCGACCTGCGTCGATTCCGCCCCGACCGGCGCCTGCCCGGTGCGGGCGGGAGCCTTCGCGCCGGCGAACGCGCCGAACAGAACGGCCATGATGAGGAGGGCGGTCCCCAGCGCGATCCACGCGCCGCCGCGCGAGGTCAGTCGGTCGGAGAACCGTGTGGGAGTCGAAGCTGTTGCCATGCTTCCACTTCACCAGCCGGCCCCGCTCCCGGACATCGCGGAAGAGGCTGAACCCAAGATCAACCGAATGGTTGACGCGGGGTGGGTCGGGGCGAAAGCTCGAGACCTGTCGCGACGAGCAAGACGTGCGTCGTGCGCAAGAAAATCGCGCCGATGCGATCCTCGCGCGGTAAAATTTGCGCAAGCGTTGTCTAGACAAAGAGGTGCATGACAATGGAGATTCTTCTGATTATTTTTGGCGTCGTGTTTCTCCTCATTGTGGGAGCGGTGATCACGATCTTCATCGTTGCCAAGAAAAAGGGCGGAACGATTCGCACGGGGTCCGGTCCGTCGGGGCCGAAGCTCGATAACTTCAACAGCTTCGACCGAATGGATTCGTTCTAGGCCTGAACGAAAATGCCCTTGGCCCGAAGCTCGTGCTTCTGGTCGGAGGCCGGTTTCAGTTCGTGTGCGAGGGGCGACGTGAGCTGTCCTCGACCCTCTGTCGTCGCGAATCTCGACCGTCGACGTATCGTCCTTCTTCCTCAGTTCCGGGGTACGGGCGGTCCCAGCCAGAGCAGGGTGATGAAGAGCGCCGCCACGAGCAGGATCAGCAGGATGATCGACAGGAGTACGTGTCGTAGCACCCAGGCCTGGACGTGCTCGATGAATCCGCGCGGTGCTTCACCGCCGGGTGCGAGCCGCCATTCGCCGGTCAGCAGGCCTTTGCGATCGACGACGATCTCGAACGGCACCGTGGCGAATGGCACGATCGCCAGCAGCAGCCCCGTGAGGCCGATTTGGAAACGCCATCTCTGGTTCACCCATACGAAGATCGTGCTCGCGGAATAGCACAGGAAGATGAACCCGTGGATGCCTCCGGCGATGGGGACGAGGTTCGCGGTATCGAAGGCGCGGAGGATGAGCGCCGCGATGAGACCGGCCCAGGTGAGCATCTCGGCGATGGCGAAGCTCCGGAAGAGCACGCGCGGGCTGATGATCTTGGTTTCTTCTGTCGTGGTCATGAATGCTGAGCCTCTTGCTGTGCGGACGAGTTGGTGGGGGTTAAAGCCTGTGCGCGGCGCAGGCGAAGCGCGCCGATGAACCCGAACGCGATGTGTCCCGGGCCCGCGATGCCCGCATCGAACTCCGGATCCCAGCTCGACCCTGCCATGCCATCAACTCCACCAGGCACGGCGGATCTGAACATCGCGGAAGAGGCTGAGACAAAGATCAACCAAATGGCTGATGCGTCATCCGGGAGGAGCCTATCGAGCATTCGCCGCTCCCCTCGGCAAGGCTGACCAGTTCTTCTCGCGCCTCCGACGCGAATGACCCCTGACCTTGAGAACTAAATCCCAGGTCAGGGGC
>JAGQTL010000299.1 GCA_020439035.1 Leucobacter sp.
TCGAGATGTCCATCGACGGGCTCGACGTCGCGTGCGTGTCTGCCGCCGAGCGCGGTCGGTAGACGCCCGTGCGGAAGAACTCGTCGAGCACGTTGTTCTCGTTGGCGGCGAGCACGAGCCGGCGGATCGGCAGCCCCATCGACCGCGCGAAGTGGCCGGAGAGGATGTTGCCGAAGTTGCCCGACGGCACCGCGAACGACACCTCGAACCCGCCGCGATCCGCACTCGGAACACCGTCGCTCGCGCGCAACCAGGCCCAGAAGTAGTAGACGATCTGGGCGGTGATGCGGCCCAGGTTGATCGAGTTCACGGTGCCGAGATGATGGGCGCGCTTGAAGTCGAGATCGCCCGAGAGCTCCTTGACGAGGTTCTGGCAGTCGTCGAACACGCCCGCGATGGCGATGTTATGGATGTTCGCGTCGGTGAGCGAGTACATCTGCGCGCGCTGGAAGTCGCTCATGCGGCCCTGGGGCGAGAGCATGTAGACCGTGATGCCGTCCTTGCCGCGCAGCGCGTACTCGGCGGCCGATCCGGTGTCCCCCGAGGTCGCGCCGAGGATGCTGAGAGTGTCGCCGCGCCTCGCGAGCGCGTACTCGAGCGCCTGCCCGAGGAACTGCATCGCCATGTCCTTGAAGGCGAGGGTCGGCCCCTCGGAGAGGCCGACGAGCGCGAGACCGCCGGCGAACGCATCGAGCCGCGTGACAGGCACCACGTCGCTCGCGACGAAGCTCTCGGGCGAATACGCCGCGCGGCACATCCGCGCGAGGTCGTCGCGCGGGATGTCGGTGGCGAAGAGCCCGAGGATCTCGGTGGCGAGTGCCGGGTAGTCGAGCCCGCGCCACGCCTCGAGTCGCGCCGCGTCGACCGCCGGCAGCTGCTCGGGGACCGCGAGCCCGCCGTCGGGTGCGAGGCCCTCGAGCAGGGTCTCGCTGTACGGCGCGGGCGTCATGCCGCCGCGCGTCGAGATGTACTTCACCGTGCGCTCCTCAGAATACGTCGTAGGCGTTCAAGTCTACGGTGCCGTCGCGGGCCTGATCACCACGAGACGGGCAGCGCCTTGCCCTCCTCGTAGCCGGCCGCCGACTGCAGGCCGACGTGGGCGCGGGTGTGGAACTCGGCGAGGGTGCGCGCCCCCGCGTACGTGAACGAGGATCGCACGCCCGATGTGATCATGTCGAGCAGATCCTCCACCCCAGGGCGCTGCGGATCGAGGAAAATCTTCGAACTCGAGATGCCCTCGGCGAACAGCTCCTTGCGCGCGCGCTCGTAGGCGTCGAGGCCGCCGAACCGCGCCTTCACCGCCTTCGTCGAGGCCATGCCCCACGATTCCTTGTAGTAGCGACCGTCGGCATCCGTGCTCAGCTCGCCCGGCGCCTCGATCGTGCCGGCGAACCAGGAGCCGATCATCACGGACTCGGCGCCCGCCGCGAGCGCGAGCGCGACATCGCGCGGATAGCGCACGCCGCCGTCGGCCCACACGTGGGCGCCGAGTTCGCGCGCCGCCTGGGCCGTCTCGAGCACGGCCGAGAACTGCGGGCGCCCGACCGCGGTCATCATGCGGGTCGTGCACAT
>JAGQTL010000300.1 GCA_020439035.1 Leucobacter sp.
GCCTTGACGAACTCGCTGAGCTCGATGAGGGTGAGCTCCTTGAACTGCTCGAGCAGCTCTTCGGTCGAAAGCTTTGCCATGATGTTTCTCCTTGTATGTCGCCCGCGGGTGGTGCGGGCTGGTCGTGTTGTGTGCGCTGCGCGACCATCGGGTCGCGCAGCATGTCTCTTCCGCGGCCTCACGGCCACGGCACAGCGTTACGCGTTCTGCTTCTCCTGCAGCGCACCGAAAGCGCGAGCAGCGCTTGCGGGCAGAGCGTTGAACAGCTGTGCGGCACCGAACAGAGAAGCCTTCATGGCGCCGGCGGCCTTGGCCAGCAGCACCTCGCGGCTCTCAAGATCGGCGAGCTTGCCAACCTCAGCGGCGGTCAGCGGCTTGCCATCGAAGTAGCCCGCCTTCACCACCAGAAGAGGATGTGCCTTAGCGAAGTCGCGCAGACCCTTCGCGACCGCCACCGGGTCACCGTGCACGAAGGCGAGCGCCGAGGGGCCGGCGAGCTCATCATCAAATGCGGTGACGCCGGCCTTGTTGGCGGCGATCTTGGTCAGCGTGTTCTTCGCCACGGCGTACGTCGCGTGCTCACGGATGCTGTTGCGCAGCTCGCGCAGCTCAGCAACCGAGAGACCGCGGTACTCAGTCAGCAGTACGGCGCTCGACTCTTCAAACTTTGCCTGAAGTTCGGCGACCGTAGCATCCTTCGTAGCCATGGCGCTCCCTAGCTTGTCGTTCCCGCGCGGCGGTTGCCGCCCGGGTGCCTCTGCCGCCAGTGCTTCGAAACGAAAAAAGCTCCGGCGCGCACGCACGGAGCTGAGGTTCGACCGCGGATCACTCCGCACCCGATTCACATCGTACCTGCGCAGGTCTTCGCTTTCGCGAACGTTCCGGGGCTCTTGCGAGCCCTACCGGCGGTCTTGGGCCGTGGGATAGTCTAATCGATCGCGCGCCGCCGCGCAAATGCCGGGCCGCCTGGCCGCCTGGCCGCCTGCGCGCGGACAGCGGGCAGCGGGCGCCGTGCAGCGAGCAGCGGGCGCCGACGGCTACACCGTGAAGTCGGTCGCGACCCGGCCGATCGAATGGGCCTTGATCACGGTGCCCGCGGCAAGGTGCTCGGGATGGGTCTGGTATGCCGCGAGGCCCTCGGCGTCGTCGAAGTCGGCGATCAGCGTCACGTCCCAGTTCTCGCCATCGAACAGCTCGTTCCGGTGCACCTCGAGCGCGCGCACGCTCGGCACGGTCTCGGCCAGCGGGCTCAGCACCGCGATGATCTCGGCGGCCTGCCCGACGCGAGCTTCGCGGCTCGCCCCGCCCAGCTTCCAGGTCACGACGTGGCGCAAGGTCATCCGATCCTCCATCTTCCGTGTTTGCCGGCCTTCTCGATCGCGGCCGAGAGCTTCGTCGCGTCCACCCGCCAGATCGCGTGACGCCTGCCGTCGACGAGCACGACCGGAATGTCCTCCGCGTGCAACCGCGCGAGTTCCGGATCTTCGAGGATGTTCCGCTCCTCGAAGAGGACCGCGACACCGCGCTCCCCGAAACCCGCGCACACGCCCTCGATCACCTCGCGGGCGTCGTCGCACAGGTGGCAGCCCGGCTTCGAGAGCAGCGTGAGTTCCACGGGTTTCGACACCCGCTCAGTCTACGGTGAGCGGGCATGGGAAAAGGCGCCGGGCCGCGCCCGACGCCTTCGCACCGCTTCGCAGCGGTTACTTCTTGTTGCGACGCTGGTGACGCGTCTTGCGAAG
>JAGQTL010000301.1 GCA_020439035.1 Leucobacter sp.
CGGAGGACGACATCGACTGGGCCGATGTCTCGGTGCAGGGCTCGGCCAAGTTCCTGGCCCGCGCGTGGCGCGTGGCCGGGGATGTCGCGTCGCCCGCGGGCGTCGACTTCGCCGCGGGGGATCCCGGCCTGCGCAAGCACACGCATCAGTTGCTGACCGACGCCCCCGATCTGATCGAGCACTACAAGTTCAACGTCGTCGTCGCCCGACTGATGGACCAGGTCAACGTCACGCGCAAGGCGATCGACTCCGGCGTCGGCGCGGCCGACCCGGCGGTGCGCGAGTCGGCCGAGGCGGTCGCGATGATCCTCTCGCTCTTCGCCCCGTACACGGCGGAGGACATGTGGGCGAAGCTTGGCCACGAACCCACGGTCGCGCTCGCGCAGTGGCCGGCGGGCGACCCGTCGCTGCTCATCGAGGACGAGGTCACGATGGTGGTGCAGGTCGATGGCAAGGTGCGGGATCGCCTAACCCTGCCCGCGTCGGTCACCGAGGAGGCGGCGCGGGCGGCCGCGCTCGAGTCCCCGTCGGTGCAGCGCGCGATCGGGGATCGCGAGATCGCGAATGTGATCGTGCGGGTGCCGAAAATCGTGAGCATCGCGCTGCGCTGAGCGGTATGAGGGCGTAAGGCTTGCCTAGCCTTGCTTGCGGCCGCGGGGGATCGGAGTAGCGTTGAAGACGTGGCGAACCCGCCGTGCAGACCCTGATGAAATGGAGCGAAGCCCATGACTGTGACGAAGAATACCTCGGTGACCGTTGCCAAGGGGGATCTGGACCGTCCCGCCGGCGTGGCCCGGTACCTCGCCCCGGTGGTCCACGACCTCATCGCCCTCGCGGTGAACGCGAAGCAGGCCCACTGGCACGTGCGCGGTGAGAACTTCATCGGCGTGCACGAGTTCCTCGATGAGGTCGTCGAGCACGCCCACGGGGGCGCCGACGAGGTCGCGGAGCGGATCGTCGCGCTCGGCCTGCCGATCGACGCGCGCGTGGGCAGCGTTGCCGCGCAGACCTCCACGCCCGAGCTCAGCGCGGGCTTCCAGCCCTCGTCGGTCACGGTCTCCGAGATCGTGGCGCAGCTCGATGCGACGCTCGCGACGGTCTATGCCGCGGTCGAGGGCCTCGACGACATCGATCTGCCGAGCCAGGACATCGCGATCGCGATCGCGCAGCAGCTCGACAAGGATCGCTGGTTCCTGTACTCCCACTTCGCCGACTGATCGGCGCACGCGCGCAGCGCGCGCAGCGGAGCGCCCGGGGCTGCGGCCCCGGGCGCTCGCGCGTTCACGCCGCCGAGTGCGCGCGGTAGTCCGCGGCCGCGGACCAGACCTCGGCCAGCTCGTCCTCGATGCGGCAGCGGAAAGCCCGCATCGATGGATCGTGCTGCATCCCCGCCCAGAACGTGATGTGCCTGCCGCTCAACGGGTCTCCGCGCAGCCACTCGTCGAGCCAGGCGTCCACGGCTCGCGCTGCGCGGGCCCCGGCGGGCTCCGAGCCGCGATCCACCACGGTTACGCCGACTCCGGCCGGCGCGGTGAGCGTGCCGAGATCCTTTGCCAGATCCTCGACCTCGACGAACACGTGGCCGTAGCTCTTCGGCGGCAGCGCCGCGCACCACGCCCGCAGTGCCTCGATGTCGGCGGAATCACCCGTGGCGAGGGCGCAATCCAGATAGTTCGGGTCGATGAAGAGCAGCTCTTCACGCTCGAGTTCGTCGGGATTCACACTTTCATATTAGGGCATCCTTCATAACATCGGACGAAAATTTTTTTCCGATGTTCGGTCTTCCCCGCGGAATTGCGCGGCGAAGACCGAAAAACCATTCGCCGATACCCACCTGTGTGATACGTTGAAAAAGTAAGGGCAGCCTTACTTGCATCACATGTACAGCCGCCGCAAGCGACTCGAATGGAGCGGAACCAGGAGGAGCCTTCGTGATCGCTACCCTGCTGATCGGCTTGCGAGAGGGGCTTGAAGCGGCGCTCGTTGTCGGCATTCTGCTCGCCTATGCCAACCGGCTCGGACGCCGGGACGCGGTGGTGAAGATCTGGTGGGGTGTGGCCGCCGCGATCGTCTGCTCGCTCGTGGTCGGCGCGATCCTCACCTTCGGCGCGTACGGTCTGTCGTTCACCGCGCAGGAGATGATCGGCGGCCTGCTCTCGCTCCTGGCGGTGGTGCTCGTCACCTGGATGGTCTTCTGGATGCTCCGCATGGCGCACGGCCTTTCCGACGACTTGCGCGATCAGCTCGACCGTGCGATGCTCGGCGCCGGCTGGGGCATCGCCTTCGTCGGCTTCGTCTCGGTCGCGCGCGAAGGCGTCGAGACCGCGCTCTTCATCTGGGCGACGACGCGAGCGAGCGAGGTGTCCCCGCTGCTCGGCTTCGTCTCGGCGGTCTCGGGGATCGTCGTGGCCGTGCTGCTGAGCTGGGCCATGTACCGGGGTCTCATCCGCATCGACCTGGTGCGCTTCTTCCGGTGGTCCGGGGTGCTGCTGCTCGTGTTCGCCGCGGGTATCGCCGCCTATGGCGTCCACGACCTGCAAGAGGCGGGGTTCCTGCCCGGGCCGTTCATGGCGGCTCCGGAGCATGCCGGCCCGTTCGTCGCGTCGTGGTTCGGAGACGCGGCCTGGGCGTTCCAGATCCCGCACATCATCCCACCGGACAGCGTGTTCGGGGTGCTGCTCAGCGGCACCGTCGGGTTCGCGGCGGAGATGACGAAGCTCGAGGTGCTCGTCTGGGCGCTCTACCTCGTCGTCGTGCTGCCGCTCTTCATCCGGGCATCGCGCGCAGGCGCGCGCGCGCCACGATCCACCGTTCGAAAGGAAGTCCATTGACCACTCCTGCCATGCCCGTGCTTCGCGGCACGCTCGCCGCACTCGGCCTCACGGCCACCGCGATCGCGCTGACCGGATGCGTGCCGAACGCCGCGGTCGACGCCCCCGGGATCGCGGTCACCGCATCCGACGACGATTGCGTCGTGGAGTCGGCGACGGCGAAGAGTGGCACGATCACCTTCACCGTGACGAACGCCGGCACGAAGGTCAACGAGTTCTACTTGCTCGGCGGCAACGGGCTCACGATCGTCGGCGAGGTCGAGAACATCGCGCCCGGCAGCACCCGCGATCTCACGGTGCAGGTCGGCCCCGGCGACTACTTCACGGCATGCAAGCCGGGAATGATCGGCGCGGGCGTGGGGCAGGCCGCCTTCGCGGTGAGCGGAGGTGAGCTCGAGGTCTCACCCGAGCAGGGGGCCGTCGTGGCCCAATACGTCGCCTACGTGAAGACGCAGACCGAGGAGCTGCTGCCGAAGGTGGAGGAGTTCGTCGCCGCCTACACGAACGGGGACGACGACCGGGCGCGCGAGCTGTTCCCGATCGCGCGCATCAATTACGAGCGCATCGAGCCTACGGCCGAGCAGTTCGGCGACCTCGACCCGAAGATCGACTACCGCAAGCCCGGCGCGGACGAGGAGGGCATCCCGTTCACCGGATTCCACCGGATCGAGATGGACCTCTGGCACGATGCGGCGGTCGTGAACGGCGATTACCCGGGGGATCCGGATCTCGAGCCGCTCACGAGTGCGCAGCGCGCCGAGCTCGGCGCACAGCTGGTCGCGGACGTCACGGAGCTCAAGGAGAAGGTCGCGTCTCCCGACTTCTCGCTCACGCTCGCCGATATCACCGAGGGCGCGAAGGGCCTGCTCGACGAGGTGAGCGCACCCGATGGCAAGCTTCCGGGGGAGGAGAACGAGTTCGCCCACACCGACCTCTACGACTTCTACGCCAATGTCGAGGGCGCCTACGTCGCCTTCGACACGGTGCGCGAACTCGCGGTCGCGAACGGCGCCTACGACCTCACCGCCGAACTCGACCGGCGGTTCGACGACATGTTCGCGCTGCTCGATACCTACGGCTCGTACGAGGCGGGATTCGTCTCCTACGACACGGTCGACGACGAGGCGCGCGCCGGCCTCGCCGCGAGGCTGAACGCGCTCACGGAGCCGCTGTCGAGGCTCACGGCGGCCGTCGTGAAGGGGTAGGCGCATGGCCGAGCATTCGGAGTACGTCCAGGGGCCGTCGCGGCGCGCGCTGTTCGGGGCGATCGGCATCGGCGCCGCCGGGCTCGCGCTCGGCGCGGGCGGCGCGATGGGCGCGGTCGCGCTCGCGGGCGGCGCGATGCCGTCCGGCGGAGGCTCGGGATCGGGCGTCGTCCCCTTCCACGGCGAGCACCAGGCGGGCATCGT
>JAGQTL010000302.1 GCA_020439035.1 Leucobacter sp.
CGCAAGAAGGAGATCATCGTCACCGCGGGCGGGAAGAACGTCGCTCCGGCCGGGCTCGAGGATCCGATCCGCTCCTACCCGCTGATCGGCCAGATCGTCGTCGTCGGCGACCAGAAGCCGTTCATCGCCGCGCTCATCACGCTCGACACCGAGATGCTGCCCACCTGGCTGAAGAACCAGGGCCTGGATGCGACGATGACGCTCGAAGAGGCGGCAGCGCACCCGGCCGTCATCGCGGAGGTCCAGCGCGCGGTCGACCACGGCAACGCCTACGTGTCGCGTGCGGAGTCGATCCGCAAGTGGGTGATCCTTCCGACCGAGTTCACCGAGGCGAGCGGCCACCTCACCCCGAAGATGAGCATCAAGCGCGACAACATCCTGCGCGACTACGCGGGTGAGATCGCGAAGATGTACGGCGACAACCCGCAGACCGAGGCGGTCTCGACCGGGCGGTAGCGCGCGTCAGAACCAGTCGGAGGCCCTGATTCGCCGCATCGCCTCCCCGCGCGTCTCACGATCGAGACGGGTGAGGTAGAGCTTTCCGTCGAGGTGGTCGCACTCGTGCTGGAGCGCCTGCGCGAGCAGCCCGTCGCCCGAGATCACGACCTCATCGCCATCGAGGTCGATGCCGCGGACGGTCGCGTGCGGATAGCGCTCGACCTCGAACCAGAGGTCGGGCACCGAGAGGCATCCCTCGCCCGTCGGCGCGGGCTCGCCCGCCAGTTCCACGATCTCGGGGTTCAGGATGTAGCTCACCACGCCGTCGATGTGCAGGCTGAAGGCCCGGGCCGTGTAGCCGATCTGCGTCGATGCGAGGCCGGCCCGGCCGTCGAAGGCGACGGTGTCGCACAGATCGGCGACGAGGGCGTGCACACCGGCGTCGATCCGCTCGATCGGCGTGCAGACGGTGCGCAGCACGGGATCGCCGAACAGACGGATATCGCGAACGGCCACGGG
Organism: Leucobacter sp.; assembly: GCA_020439035.1. Taxonomy (GTDB): domain Bacteria; phylum Actinomycetota; class Actinomycetes; order Actinomycetales; family Microbacteriaceae; genus Leucobacter. The sequence goes on from JAGQTL010000302.1 coordinate 958, forward strand.
GCGCTCCTCCTGTCGAACCGATGTCGGGGCATTCCGAGCGCGCGCACCGCGCGGTGCGGCCGGTAGGCGGAATGCACGAACAGCCTAGGGCACGGCGAACGATGGAACGAAGTGGCATAGACTTTTGGAGTGCATGTTCTCAGTGTGAGCTCTCTCAAGGGCGGCGTCGGTAAGACCACCGTCACGCTCGGTCTCGCTTCGGCCGCCTTCTCGCGCGGGCTCCGTACGCTGGTCGTCGACCTCGACCCGCAGTCCGATGTCTCAACCGGTATGGACGTCGATCCGGAAGGCCACGCGAACATCTCGGATGTGCTCGCGGATCCGAAGGAGAAGACCGTGCGCTCGGCCATCGCGGCGAGCGGCTGGAATCAGCACCACGAGAACGGCACGATCGATCTGCTGATCGGCAGCCCCTCCGCCATCAACTTCGACGCCCCGCACCCCACCGTGCGCGATATCTGGAAGCTCGAAGAGGCGCTCGCGGGTATCGAGTCCGAATATGACCTCGTGCTGATCGACTGCGCGCCGTCGTTGAACGCGCTCACCCGCACGGCCTGGGCCGCGAGCGATCGCGTGCTGGTCGTCACGGAGCCCGGGCTCTTCGCCGTCTCCGCGGCGGATCGCGCCCTGCGGGCGATCGAGGAGATCCGACGCGGCGTGAGCCCGCGGCTCCAGCCCATCGGCATCCTGGTCAACCGCCTGCGACCGCAATCCATGGAGCACCAGTTCCGCATCCGCGAACTGCGCGAGATGTTCGGGCCCATGGTGCTCGATCCGCAGCTGCCCGAGCGCACATCGCTGCAGCAGGCGCAGGGCGCCGCGAAGCCGGTGCACATGTGGCCGGGCGAAGCGGCGCAGGAGATGGCCGGGTACTTCGACCAGGTGCTCGATCAGGTGCTCGAGCAGGCGGGCATCGATGCTCCGGCAGCCGCGCGCCCGACGGTGAGCACGCAGGCCGGGATCGTGATCGACGACGATCCGTCCGGCGACACGGCAGTGACGGACCTCACCCGATAAGTTCCGCCGCGCGGAAGAACCGCCGGATTTCTCGTCCGGAAACGCCTCACCCGGAGTTCGCCCGGGCCCAGAGTGGAAGTATCCCGTGAGTGACACGCTCGCGGGTGGATCGACACCACTCCGGAGGAATCACCGTGACCGAGTTCCAGAACGACATCGACACCGTGCAACGGCTCAAAGACCAGTACGGCACGACCTGGGATGGCATCAACCCAGAGCACGTCGCGCGCATGCGCGCGCAGAATCGCTTCCAGACGGGCCTCGACATCGCGCGCTACACCGCCGACATCATGCGGCGGGATATGGCGGCCTACGATGCCGATCCCGCGGCCTACACGCAGTCGCTCGGCGTCTGGCACGGCTTCATCGGGCAGCAGAAGCTCATTTCGATCAAGAAGCACCTGAAGAGCACGAAGCGCCGGTACCTCTACCTCTCCGGGTGGATGGTCGCGGCACTGCGTTCGGAGTTCGGCCCGCTGCCCGACCAGTCGATGCACGA
>JAGQTL010000303.1 GCA_020439035.1 Leucobacter sp.
GTCGACGAGGCGCTGCACGAAGGTGTGATCCTTCGTGATCTGCGTCAGCTTGTCGTCGCGCAGCAGGTAGAGGCGCGAGTCGCCGATGTGGGCGAGAGCGAGCTCGTCGCCGACCGTGAGGAACCCGCTGAAGGTGGTGCCCATGCCCGCGAGCTCGGGCCGATCGCCCACGGTCGAGCGCAGCATCCGGTTCGTCTTGAGTAGGTGGTCGCGCAGCAGCTTCGCGGCCTGCTGCGGGTCCTCGAGTGCCGGGCTCACGACGTCGATCGGCGCGGTGGCGTCGGCGACCGGCGCACCGTCGGCATCCGTGCGACGGCGCTTGGCGAGCGGTGCGTCGACCTTCGACATCGCCTGCGCGGTCAGCGCGGAGGCGACATCGCCGCCGGCGTGACCGCCCATCCCGTCGGCGACGAGGAACAGCCGGAAACCGGCGTACCCGGAATCCTGGTTGTTCGATCGCACCATTCCGACATGCGATCCGATGGCGCTCGCGTAGGCCGTCATGCGTTCAGGGCCTCAACTCGAACGTCGTCGTGCCGATCGTGATCGGGGTGAAGGGCGGCACGAGCACCGTGCCGCTCACCCGCGTGCCGTTCAGCTTGGTGCCGTTGGTCGAGTCGAGATCCGTGAGCATCCACTGATCGCCGTTCCGGCTGAGCTTCGCATGGTAGGTGGAGGTGTACTCGTCGACGATGACGAGGGAGGAATCGCTGCTGCGACCGATGGTGAGCGTATCGACGTCGAGCGGCACCGACGTGCCGGCCGCCACGCCCGAGGTGATGACCAGCTGGCGGGCCTGGGCCGCGCCCGCCGAGGGGAGCGCGCCGCCGCTCGGCGTGATCACCGGTGCGCCGGCGCCCGGCTCGGTCGGACGCGCGTCGGGCGATCCCGCGCCGCCGTTGGGCCCCGCGCCGCCGGCGGGGAGCCGTCGCACGGGTGCGCCGAAGAGGTCGCTCCGCAGCGCGTAGACGATGGCGAAGATGAAGAGCCACAGCAGCAGCAGAAAGCCGATGCGCAGGATGAGCAGTGTGAGGTCGCTCACAGGGCCCCCCAGAAGTTCTGATCGGCGGCGGGCTGCGCGGCTGCCGCACTCCGGCGGCCGGCACCGCCCGAGCGCCCGGAGCGGCTCGGCACGAGCTGGAAACGCAGCGCCGTCTGGCCGATGGTGATCACGGTGTCGGGGCTCAGCGCCGCCTCGCGGAAGCGCTGGCCGTTGATCTTCGAGCCGTTGGTCGATCCCAGGTCGCGCGCGATCCCCGCCGCGCCGTCCCAGATCAGCTCGAGGTGGCGGCGCGAGGCGGCCGTGTCGGTGATGCGGATGTCGGCATCGCTGCCGCGGCCGACGGTCGTCGTGCCGCGCCGCAGCGGGTACGAGGCGCCGTCGACCTCGATCATCGCGGCCCACGAGACCGCGCCCTCGACCTGCGAGGCGTCGATCTCGAGCACGCCGGTGTGGAGGCCCTCGTCGACGCGCAGCTCGACGTCGGTCGCCCCGAGCATCTGGTAGCCCTGGCGCTTGGCGTGCTTCTCGACGACGCCGATGAGCTCGCGCTCGAGCTGCGCGCCCATCGTGAGCAGGCGCTTGCCGTCGGCCGGGCCGACGCGCACGACGAAGCGGTTGGGCGCGAGCACGCGGTCGCGATCCACGATCACCGATCCGATGTCGAGCTCGCGCTTGAGCCCCGAGGCGATCTCCACGGGCTGCACGCCGGAGCGGAAGGTGCGCGCGAAGGCGCCGTTGACGGCGCGTTCGAGCCCGCGCTCGATGCTGTCGAGTATGCCCATGACTGCGCCCTCCTTACCGGGCCATGCTACCCGGCTCGGCTCGGAGTCCGGGGCCGCAACGGCTTGGGACGCGGCAGGAGCAGCACGGTGGCGACCGCGAGCAGCATGATGACGGCGGGGAGGAGCATGGCCTGGGCCATGGCGTCGGAGAAGGCGCCCGCGATCACGGGCGGCAGCTGCCCCTGGCTCGAAACGATGGACGAGCCGGCGCCCTCCGACGCGCCCTCGGGAAGATTCGCGGTGAGCCGCGCCTGCATGAACGCCGCCATCGCCGCCGAGCCGATGGCCGAGCCCACGGTGCGCATCGTGTTGTAGACGCCGGATCCGGCGCCCGCGTACTGCAGCGGGAGGTTGCGCGTCGCCGTGGTCGCGAGCGGCCCCCACATGCACGCGTTGCCGACGCCCATCAGGAGGAACGGCAGGGTGAAGGCCCAGACCGGGGTGTCGGTGTTCATGAGCGCGGCGAACCAGACGAGCGAGCCCGAGACCGCCAGCAGGCCGGGCACGAGCATGAGCCGGGGATCGATCAGGTCGAGCAGCTTCCCGGCGAGCGGGGAGAGCACCCCGGCCGAGACGGCGAGGGGCACCATCAGGAGGGCGGACTCGGTGGGGGTGAGCCCGCGGCCGAGCTGGAGGAAGAACATCATGGGCAGGCCCTGGCTCGTCACCACGAATCCGACGATCGCGATGCCGACGTTCGAGACCCAGAAGTTGCGATCCTTGAACAGCCCGAGCGGCAGCAGCGGCTCGCTCCTCGTCACGGCCTGCTGCCAGGCGAAGACGCCGAGCACGAGCACGCCGACCACGATCAGGCCCCAGACCGAGATCGGCCCCCAGATCACGCCCCAGTCGTACTTCTCGCCCTCTTGCAGGCCGAAGACGATGAGGAACATGCCGAGGGCGCTGAGCACCACGCCGACGGGATCGAAACGGTGCGGGTGGGTCTCGAGCCTGGGCACGAGGATCCAGGCGAGCACGAAGCCGATGATGCCCACGGGGATGTTGACGAAGAAGATCCACTCCCAGCCGAAGCCATCAACCAGCAGGCCGCCGGCGAGCGGGCCGACCAGCATGGCCACGCCCGAGGTGGCCCCCCAGAGGCCCATGGCCGCGCCGCGGTGCTGCGGCGGGAACATCCGGGTGATCACCGCCATGGTCTGGGGCGTCATCATCGATGCGCCGATGCCCTGCACGGCGCGCATCAGGATGAGGGTGGTGAGGTCGGTGGACAGGCCGCAGCCGAGGGAGGAGACGGTGAAGATCGCCAGACCGATCAGGTAGATGTTCCGCGGCCCGAAGCGGTCGCCCATGCGGCCCGTGATGAGCAGCGGCACGGCGTAGCCGAGCAGATAGGCGCTGGTGACCCAGATCACGTTGTCGAGGTTGTTCGTGTCGGGGTCGAGCGCGGCCTTGATCGCCGGATTCGCGACCGACACGATCGTCGTGTCGACGAGGATCATGAAGAAGCCGA
>JAGQTL010000304.1 GCA_020439035.1 Leucobacter sp.
AAGACGTACTCCCCCGAGCGCGCCTGCAGTTCCGCGTACCATTCGGCGCCCTCCGCGTCCTCGAGCAGGAGCCCGTGGCTGAGGTAGCCGCGCTCGCGCAGCCGCCGCACCAGCTCGACCACGCCCGCGCCCGTCGCCGGCTGCGCCTGCGCCTCGAGCCAGCGCGCGAGCTCGGGCATGGACTCGGGGTCGAACTCCGCACCGGTGCCAGCCGGCCCGGCGAGGCTGCCGTCGGGCGCGGTGCTCATCGGCGCGCGATAGCCGTCCCCGGCGTCGAGCCCCGCCCCGGCCCGCCCACCGGGCAGCGCGATCGCGGCACCCGTGCTCCGGTTGACGAAGAACGCATCGGTCAATTCGCCCGCGCGCGGGCCGGTGAACTCGGGCACGCCGCCGAGTGCGGCGGTGGGCGCCCAGATACCCGTGTACCCGGGTCCGACCCGCACCTCGACGTCGGCGGCCGACGCGAGCGGCACCGCGCTCGGAAGCCGCGCGAACCGATCGGCATCCGCCCGGCCGACGTGGAAGTCGACACCGTCGTAGGCGTCGAGCACGGCGAGGCGCAACCGGGCGGGCAGGGCACCCGACGAGCGCACCTCGAACATGGTCGCCGAGAAGGCGGCGTCGCTCTTCGACGCCCGGTACGCGGCGAGCGGGCTGACCTGCTCGCGGACGAAGAGCTCGGGGTCGATGCGGTCGCGGAGCACCACGCGATGGCCGGGCCCTGCGGCCGCGACCATCGGCGGAGCGGCCGCGAGCGCCACGGCCGCGCAGAGCGTGAGCACGGCGATCCCGAGCAGCGCGCGCCGCGCGCTCCCCCGCGTGCTCGCCGCGCCGTCCTGCCGGGCGAGGCGGAGCGCGGCCCGGCGTTCCGCGCCGGCCGAGAAGCGGATCCACACCGATGCGAGCAGCACCGCCGCGCCCCACAGGCCGACTTCACGCGGCGCGGAGAGGACGAGGGGGCCGAAGCTCAGCGGCGCGCTCAGCGCCGAAGAGCCGAAGATCGTGCCGAAGGCCACGGGCGCGAGGAGCGGCAGGGCCGCGGCCGGAGCGAACCTCCCCCCGCGAGCCGCCAGCCGCACCGTCAGGAACGCGGTGAGCAGGAAGACGACATAGGCGGGCACCAGCAGGCTCTGGTAGCTCCCCACCGGGAGCGCGATCGTGAGCAGCTGCTTCCAGCCCAGCACCACCGCTGCGACGCCGTCGACCGCCGCCTGCAGCACGCCGAACTGCGCGCGTGCCGCGCCCTGCGGCACCGCGACCGGGCCGACGGAGAGCACGAAGCCGACGAACAGCAGCGCCGCCGCCGCCCAGCCCGGCCAGCGCAGACGCCAGGCGAGCACCGCGGTGCCACCGCCGATGACCGCCGCCGCGGCCGCGGGGACAAGCAGCCACCGGCTCTCGTAGATCGGCCAGGCGGCCACCACGCCGAGCGCGAGGGCGATGACAGCGGCGACGCAGGCGCCGAGAAGCCGTGCACGGGCGCTCACCGGACTTCCTCCAGCATGAGGCGCGGCAGATCCTCGAGCGCTCCCACGGTCAGCACCTCGAGCGCTCCCAGCCGCTCGGCCGACGGCTCTGCCAGCAACGCGCAGCGCACGGCCACCACTCGGACAGTAAGAATAGAAGTG
>JAGQTL010000305.1 GCA_020439035.1 Leucobacter sp.
GACACTTAGAAGGGCGTCCGAGGTGATCCTCATTGCCCTCTACGGGCACGCGACGATCGTCTGGGTGCAGAAGTTCATCATCCCGGTCGCGGTGATCATCCTGCTCCTCGGAGTCTTCGCCTACGCGCCCACGTTCGACCCATCGCGCACGATGGACGGGTACCTGCTCGGGGACTTCTGGCCGACCTGGCTGTTCGCGGTGACCGTCTCCGTCGGCGGGCCGCTGTCGTACGCACCGTCGGTCGGCGACTACACCCGACGCATCGCGCAGGGCAAGTACTCCGATCGGCGCATCGCACTCTCGGTCTCGCTCGGCATCTTCGTCGGCTTGTTCTTTACCGCGGCCTTCGGCGCGTTCACCGCGTCGACCTTCCTCGAGCCGACCGCCTCCTATGTCGCCGATATGGTGACCACTGCTCCCGCCTGGTATGTGATTCCGCTTCTGCTGCTGGCCGTCCTGGGCGGCTGCGGACAGGGGGTGATCTCCATCTACTCCAGCGGGCTCGACCTCGAGTCGATCATCCCGCGCCTGAACCGAACTCAGACCACGCTCATTACTTCGGCCGTCGCGGTGGTCCTGATGTACCTCGGCGTGGTGGTCACCAGCGCCATCGACTCGATCACCGCCATGACTGTGGTGCTCAACGCGTTCGCGGGCGCGTGGATCGCGATCAACATCGTCGGCTTCTACGTGGCGCGGCGAAAGACCTACGATCCGGTCGCCCTGCAGGAGTTCGGAGCGGGAAAACGGGGCGGGCGCTACTGGTTCACCGCCGGTTTCAACCTTCGCGCAGTCATCCCGTTCGCCATCGCCTCGTTCGCCGGGCTCCTCACCGTTGCCAACGACCTCTACACGGCGCCGTTCGTGGACATCGCCGGGGGCGTCGACATCAGTCTTCCACTCGCCGTGGTCCTCGGGGGCGGGCTCTACTGGCTCTCGCTAAAGTTGTGGCCTGAGCGGATCGGCGATTAGGCGCTGACCGAAGAGCGAAGGATCGCAATGTCGCAATCAACCCGTGAACGCATTCTCGTCGCCTGTGTCGCTCGGATCTCCGAAGACGGGGTGCGACGGGTACGTATCAGCGACGTCGCGAAAGAGGCCGGGGTCTCGGTCGGGCTCGTCTACTACCACTTCACCGATCGCGCCGGCCTGATCACCGAAACGCTCGAGTTCGTGCACGAGTTGTCGAGGGATCGACTCGTGCTCCCGGCGAAGGTCGGGGCCGAGGACCCGATCCTGGCGGCGCTGCTGACCGACATCGAGGATCGCGAGGAGGTGCGTGCGAACTCCGTGGTCTGGAACGAGATCCGCGCCATCGCCGTCTTCGAAGACGAGCTTCGCGCGTCGCTGCGGCAGGCCACCGACCATTGGCAGAACGACATCGCCCACGATCTCGCGGACACCTCCCTTCACGTCGACGAGCACCAAGCCGCGCTGATGCTCACCGCACTCATCGAGGGCCTCTCGGGCCGGTGGCTAACCGGCCAGATCACCGAGGGCGAAGCCCATGCCGTGATCGCCGAGGCCTGGAACCTGCTGCGGCGCGAACCCGCGACGACGCCTCCCGCACACCCGCACCCGACCACCGAGGAATGACATGAACACCCCGAACTGGCGCATGCCCATCGAGACCGACCCGCACGAGCGCATCTACATGGCGTTCCCCCCGCTCGGCGAGCTGTTCGGCGACACGCACGAGGAGGCGCTCCCCGCTCGCACGGCGTGGTCCGCCGTCGCGAACGCCACCGCACAGTTCCTACCGGTCGAGATGGTCGTCTCCCCCGGCGATCACGACGTGGCGCGAGCCATGCTGAGTTCTGAGATCCGTCTGCACGAGGCCCCGCTGAACGAGGCCTGGATGCGCGACATCGGGCCGACTTTCGTGGTTTCGGATGACGGCCGGCTCGGCGCGGTCGACTGGCGGTTCAACGGGTGGGGGCAGCAGCCCTCGTCCTGGGCGCACGACGAGAAGATCGCCGCATTCATCGCCGAGCTGGCCGGAGTGGAACTCGTGCCGTCCGACCTCGTCAACGAGGGAGGCGGGATCCACGTCGACGGCCGCGGCACCGTGTTCCTCACCGATACCGTGCAGCTCGACCGGTTCCGAAACCCCGAATGGTCGCGAGTGCAGATCGAACACGAGCTGACGCGCACCATCGGCGCCCGCAACTTCATCTGGTTCCACCGCGGTCTCTACCGGGACGCGCTGCCCGGAGCCACCCGCGGGCACATCGACATTCTCGCCGTGCCGTCCGACGACTCGACAGTGCTGCTGCACCGGCAAACCGATCCTTCGCACCCGGACTTCCACCTCTACGAGGAGTGCCGTGCGGTGCTCGATGAGGCACGGACGATCGACGGCGAACCGTGGCGGGTGCTCGACCTGCCGGCGCCGAAGCGCCTGCGCGACGAGGAGACCTGGGTCGACCACAGCTACGTCAACCATCTCGTGACGAACGGTGCGGTGATCGCCTGCACCTACGCCGACCCGAACGATGAGGTCGCCCTCGCTGTGCTCGCCGAGGCGTACCCGGGCCGCGAGATCGTCGGCATCGACGCGCGCAACATCTTCCGCTACGGCGGGGGCATCCACTGCATCACGCAGCAGCTGCCCCGCGTCTGATCGCGGGCCACGAGGGATCGGGTGCAGACCCGACTGCGCGCCGCGCGCCCGCCCGCGGCACTAGACTGGTCGGGTTGCGAGGGGCGTTAGCTCAGCCGGTTAGAGCAGCGGACTCATAATCCGACGGTCACGGGTTCAAGTCCCGTCCGCCC
>JAGQTL010000306.1 GCA_020439035.1 Leucobacter sp.
GAACCTGATCGACAACTTCCACAAGGGCGACCGCCGCGGCCGCTCGGCCGCCCTCAACATGGTGCTCACCGAGACCGGAGCCGCGAAGGCCGTGGCGAAGGCCCTCCCCGAGTTCGAGGGCAAGCTCACCGGAAACGCGATCCGCGTGCCCACCCCGGACGTCTCGATGGCGGTGCTCAATCTGCAGTTCGAGCGCGAAGTCACCCGCGACGAGCTCAACTCGCACCTCGAGCAGGTCTCGCTCACCGGCTCGCTGCGCACCCAGATCGACTACGTGGAATCCTCGGAGATCGTGTCGACGGACTTCGTCGGCTCGAACCGCGCCGGGATCGTCGACGGCCTCGCCACCATCGCCACCGGCGACAGCGCGGTGCTCTACGTTTGGTACGACAACGAGTACGGGTACAGCTGCCAGGTCGTGCGCATCATCGAGCAGCTCGCCGGCGGTCACCCGGCGCATCTTCCCGCGGTCGACGCCTGAGACTTCGGCGCGACCAAACGCATAGACTTCGCATACCCACACCTCAACCCTGAGAGGCGATTGAAATGGCCGAGAAGTACATCATCGGAGTCGACGGGTCCGAGCACAGCCGTGCGGCACTCGACTGGGGCCTGAAGCGCGCAGCGCAGAGCGGCGCCTCCGTCGAGCTCCTGCACGTCGCAGACGACTCCTTCCTGTCCGAGAGCGTCGCATTCCTCTCCGAGGCGCAGGAGGCGTCCGAGAAGATGCTCGCAGCCGAGCGCGAGTACGCGGTGAAGTCGGGCTTCACCGGCACGATCACCGGCACCGCGGTCGTGGGGCACCCGGTTGGAGAGGTTGAGGAGGCGTCGAAACGCGCCGACCTGCTCATCCTCGGGGCCCACTCCGGCAACAAGTTCGCCGGATCGTTCTTCGGCACGCGGGCCGTGAAGATCGCCGCGGTTGCGCATTGCCCGGTCGCCGTCGTCCCCGCCGAGCAGCCCGAAGACGCCCGCCGCGCGGTCGTCGTGGGCATCGATGGCTCCGATTCGGCGAAGAGCGCGATCGCGTTCGCCGCCGAGGAGGCCTCGTTCCGCGCCGTGCCGCTCATCGCGGTCTACGCCTGGATGCCGCCGCTCACCCCGGGCCTCGAATACCTCTGGAGCGAAGAGCTCGTCGAATCCCAGCGACTGGCAGCCGAAGAGGCCATCGCCATCGGCATCGCGGGACTCGCCGAGCGCTACCCGGATCTCGAGATCGAGCGGCGCATCACGCAGGCACCGCCGGTCGCCGCGCTGCTGCAGGCCGCGGAGGACGCCGACACGATCGTGCTCGGCAGCCGGGGCCGTGGAGGCATCCAGCGTCTGCTGCTCGGCTCGGTGAGCCACGGGGTGCTGCAGGCGCTCCCCCGCACGACGATCGTCACACGCGGCTAGCTGCGGCGGGCCCGCGGTCCCGTCGCGAGGCCTCGGCGGTGCTTCACTGAGGCCCTGCCGAGGCCTCACCCATGCTCGCCGTCGTGCCGACCGCGACGCGCTACGCTTGGCACCATGACCGCGCCCGATGCCGTGCCCGCCGCAGAGACAGCCGACGGCTTCGCCGCACGGCTCTCGCGCATGGTCCGGATCCCGACCGTGTCCGCCGAACTCGCGCAGCGCGGCCGGGAACCGTTCGACGCCTTCGTCGCACTGCTCGAAGAGCTGTACCCGCTCGTGCACGCGCGGCTCGAGCGCGAGCGGATCGGAGAGTTCGGCCTGCTCTTCCACTGGCGTTCCGCGCATCCCGACCGCGGACCGGTCGTGCTGATGGCGCACTACGACGTCGTGCCGGTCGATGAGCACGACGACTGGAGCTTCCCGCCGTTCGAGGGGCGCATCGTGGACGGGATCGTGTACGGCCGCGGAACGCTTGACGACAAAGGGCAGTTGTTCGTCGTGATGGAGGCCGTCGAAGCACTGCTCGCGGCGGGGTTCAGCCCCGCGCGAGACGTGCTGCTCTCCTTCGGCGGCAACGAGGAGAGTTTCGGCGACGCGGCCCGCACGATCGCGGACACCCTGCACGAACGCGGAGTGGAACCGTGGCTCGTGCTCGACGAGGGCGGCGCGATCACCGACGCGCCGCTGCCGTTCGTGACCGGCCTCGCCGCCATGGTCGGGGTCGGCGAGAAGGGGCTCGCGACACTGCGGCTGACGGCGACGAGTGCGGGCGGTCATGCATCGGTGCCGCCGCCGCTCACCGCGGTCGGCCGTATCTCGCGAGCGGTCGCACGGCTCGACCCGACCACATTCCGCGCGCGCACCCCTCGCGCGATCACGCGAATGCTCCGCATCTTCTCCGGGCGGGCGCGCGGCATCGGCAGGCCGCTGTACCGGCTGCTCGGAGGCTGGCCGTGGCTGAGCGCGCGCGTATTCGCGCGGATCGGCGGCGAGCCCGCCGCGATGGTCCGGACCACGATCGCGCCGACGCTCCTCTCCGGCGGCACCGCGAGCAACGTGCTGCCCTCGTTTGCCGGCGCGACGCTCAACCTCCGGCTCGCGCTCGGAGAAACCGTCGACGGCGCGGCCGAGCGCGTGCGACGCCGAATCGCGGATCCGCTGGTCGAGGTCGAGGTGCTCGAGGGCAACGACGCCTCGGCCGAATCGCCGGTCGGCGGCCCCGGATCGCCGTTCGCGCTCATCGCCGAGGCGGTCCGCGCATCGCACCCGGGGGCGCTCACCGTGCCATACGTGACGATGGCGGCCACCGACTCCCGCTATTTCCACCGCTATTGGCCGCACGTGTACCGCTTCGCACCGTTCACCATGTCGGCCGAACTCCGGGCGACCATCCACGGCGTCGACGAGCGCATCGGGATCGACGAGCTCGAACGCGGCGTCACCTTCTACCGCACGCTTCTCGAAAGGCTCCCGGCATGAACCACGCGCCAGCAGGCCCACCGCACACCGCCCGGACGCCGCGCGTCAAGCTGGGCGCGCTTGCCGGCATCGTCGGTTTCCTCGCCTTCGTCGAGTTCACGAGCGGGGTGCTCCAGGGCTACTACACGCCCATGCTGACCGACATCGCCCGCCACCTCGGCATCCACGATGCCGACGTGAACTGGTTCGAAGGCACGCAGCTCATGCTCTCCGCACTCGTGGTGCCCGCGTTCGCGAAACTCGGCGATATGTTCGGGCACAAGCGCATGCTGCTCTGGTCGACCGCGCTCACCGCAGCCGCCTCGCTCGCGCTCCCCTTCGCCGCAAACTTCGCCGTCTTCCTCGTCGCGTGGACGCTGCAGGGCTTCTACGTGGTCTGGCTGCCGCTCGAGATCGCCATCATCTGGACCCGCACGCGCGGTCGCGACGGCGCGTCGCTGCTCACCGCACGCGCGGCCGGGATCCTCGTCGCGGCGCTCGAGGCCGGCGCGATCACCGGGGCGCTCGTCGGTGGGCAGCTCATCGACTCCCTCGACCTCCGGATCGTGCTGCTGGTGCCCGCGCTCCTGGTGGTCGCGTGCTTCTTCGTCATCGCGTTCGGCGTGCGCGAGTCCGCGCTCCGGCCGGGCGGCCGCCTCGATCTCGTCGGCCTCGTGCTCATCTCGCTCGCACTCATCGCGCTCACCGGCGGCCTAAGTCTCTTACGGCTGAACGGTCCCGCCGACCTCCTCGCCTGGGCGGTCACGCTGCTCGGCCCCGTGCTGCTCATTCCGTTCGCCCGCTACGAGCTGCGGCACCCGGACCCCCTCATCGATGTCCGGCTATTCCGCTCGCCGGCGCTCGCCCCGGTCTTCCTCACCGCCGGCCTGTTCGGGGTCAGCGTGCTCGGCGCGCAGGCGCCGCTCTCCACCTTCGCGCGCACCGATCCCGCGGTGCACGGATACGGTCTCGGCACCACGGGGTTCTCGACCTCGCTCATCATCGGCCTGTATCTGGTGGCGATGATCATCGGAGCGCTGCTCTTTCCGAAGTTCTCGCGCTGGATCACCCCGCGCCGCACGCTGATCGCCGCCGCCGCGCTGGTGGCCCTGGGTTACCTGCTCTTCCTCCCCTTCCACGACGCGTACGCGCAGGTGGTCGTGAACATGATGCTCGCGGGCCTCGGGTCCGGTGCGCTGGTGGCGGCGCTGCCCGCGGCCGCGGCATCCGCGGCGCCCGACACGCAGACGGCGGTCTCGACCGGGCTCACCAACTCGGTCAAGACCGTGGGCGGCGCGATCGCCTCTGCCGTCTTCGGCATCGCGCTCATGCAGGGGGTGGCCGGCGCCGCGGGGGCCGACACCACCGCCGGATCGCTCAGCGGGTACGTCACGGTCTGGATCGTCTGCGGCGTGACCGCGCTCGTCGCGGCCGCCCTGCTCGTCGTGGTGCCGAAGGAGGCGTTCCAGGATCGATCCCGGGATGCTTCCGTTGCCTCATGAATCGAACCGACACCGGCCCGGCCTCGCGGGCCGGCGCGACCCCCCACTCTCATAACCGCGCCTAACCCCAGGCTTCACCAGGTTGCCGTTGTCCGTACGCGGCCGATCCGGTTGGCTGGGTGGGGAGTACGGAAGAAGGGTGTCGAATGCGAACCATCGGGCTGATCGGCGGCATGAGCTGGGAGTCGACCGCGGTCTACTATCGCGAGGCGAATGAGCTCGTGCGCGATCGACTCGGGGGGCTCAACTCGGCGAAGCTCGTGCTCGCGTCGCTGAACTTCCACGAGATCTCGGAGCTGCAGCGGGCGGCCGAGTGGCAGCGGGCGGGCGAGATCCTGGCCGAGGCCGCGCGCGGACTCGAGGCCGCGGGGGCCGAGATCATCCTGATCTGCACGAATACGATGCACCTGCTGATCGACCAGGTTCAAGCCGCCGTGACCGCGCCGGTGCTCCACATCGGCGACGTCGCGGCCGAGGCGGTGCTCGAACGAGAGATCGGCCGAGTCGCACTGCTCGGCACGGCCTTCACGATGGAGAAAGCCTTCTACCGGGAGCGAATCGAGGCTCACGGGATCGAGGTGCTCGTCCCGCGCGAGTCGGACCGCGCCACGATCCACCGCGCGATCTTCGAGGAGCTCGCGGTCGGCGTCGTGAGCGAGGACACGCGGTCGGCGTTCCGGGAGATCATCGAACGACTCGTCGCCGACGGCGCCGAGGGGATCCTCCTCGGATGCACCGAGATCGAACTGCTCATCGGCGACGGCGACAGCCCCGTGCCCGTGTTCCCCACCGCGCAGTTGCACATCGCGGCCGCGGTGGACTGGGCGCTCGCGGAATAGTTGCGCCTACTTCTTCACCACCGTTTCGCAGTTCGTGCACCTCATGCCCTTCGCCGTTTCAGCACCTCGCTTCTCTCCGGGCGCACACCTCGGCCGGCATCCACGTCCCCTAAGTGCAGCTCCGAAGCACACCGTGAACAATCATGAGATCAACTTGGCTGCTCTGATCATGTCTGTTTATTCAATGCGTTTCCTATATGCCAAGCGATCACAACGGGCAACGTCGAAAGCGACGACACGGGATGCCCGTCAGCACCCTCCAGATAAAACGCTTTCTTGAGCGTTCGGCGATCGACGTCACCGCGGGCCGTGTGCTGCAGATAATCTGACAAAGGGTTCAGCGTACGCCGTGACATCGTCTAAGGGAAGACGCAGCACGAGCGGGCAAAACGCTGCTCCGCGTGCCCGGCGGCAAGGCCTGACCTGAGCGTTTTCAAGGAAGATTCGTTCACGAACTCCGCTACACCCCTTCCAATCTTCGACTCGCAGAAGGTTTCCCGCCGCACACGAAGAGCCACTGGCTCGACCACGCGAGCATCCTCGGTGCCGACACGATCTACGGACTCACCTAAGAGATGAACCACCGCGGTACGTCCTAGTTTGTCGTGTTCTCGTCCCAGGCCTGGCGTTCAGTAAGGTGCGGAATGCTGGATATCCAAAGCGAAGGCTCTCACAGCGGCGGTGATCTCGAAGATACGTCCATCGACCTTTGCCCACGACCCGGCCGAGCGAGCACGCACTTGGTTCACCGCAGCCTTGGCCTTCCTGGCACTCTGCGGACTCTCGTGCGCTGCCCAATTGCGAAGCGCGATCAGTCGATCTATCTGCGAGGCATCGAGCCTCTTTACCGCCTGGGTCACCCAGTGGCTGTCGACGAGGTACTGCTTTACCGCCTTCACGATGCCACTCTTACCGCCACGGAAGTCGAAATAGCCGTTGCCGACAATAATGTATTCCACGACATCATCTTGAAGGTGGGCCGGGAAGTTCACTTGGCTTTCAGTTCGGATTACCGAGACATCATTGTTGATCGCAACGACTAGGCAATCCAGCACCAAGCGTTCCAAGGTGATCGCTGATTCGATAATGGCAACATTGTGGGCGCGGCTCAGCGCATCTTTTGACAGCCCAGCATTGGTGACTTCAGCAACGAACTTCTCCGTATCAAGAAGTCGCTCAATCGCCTTCGTCGCGGCAAGACGCCCACTCTTCTTTCTCAACGTTCGCTCTCCATATGACACAACCTTCGCGAGGGTGGGTTTCCGTCGGAACTTCGGTTCGGCGGCGGTTCGCCTGCCTCACGCGATCCGAGTGCCTGACTGATGGAGCCAGGTGTGGACTCAATCGAACACTATGGGAACAGGCGACAACGGGTTGAGCGGCTGATCTCCGCGTGGAATCAAGGGTCTGGGGTCGCCATCGAGCCCGTGGGCGAGCCTTACGATTCACTTATCGGCGCGTCTGCGGAGCCAAGGAGACGCACTCGAACACGACTGACCGAGGAGGAAGTGGACGCTATGCGACCAGCCCGAGCTGCCGGTGTCAGCGTCACCGCGCTGGCGAAGCAGTTCAGCGTCCACCGGGCAACAGTCTGGGAGAGAACCAAAAAACTAGCGCCTCCTACTGCGCTCTAGGTGCCATATCGCGCCATTCGGCCTTCAAAGCCGTCACCTCTATCAATCGTGGGGGCTCAACACAAGCAGCTGACTCGCCCTCAAATAGCACTACGTTACGTCCGTTGAAATCGTGTGAACTCAAGTACAGCACTCCGTCAAGCCCTTGGGACTTTGCTAGCTCACAAAGATACTGTGTCGGAATGTAGTCGATTGGATGATCCGACATCCGGACCGGCTTCCGAAGCTCCTGGCTTAGCCCGGATTCACCGATGCAGATTC
>JAGQTL010000035.1 GCA_020439035.1 Leucobacter sp.
ATCGCCTGGGTGCTGCTCGCCGTCGCATCGGTGATCGTCGGCTTCTCGAAGACCGCCTTTCCCGGCATCAACACGATCTCGATCGCGATCTTCGCCGCGATCCTGCCGGCACGGGCGTCGACGGGCACCCTCCTGCTCCTGCTGATCATCGGCGACGTGTTCGCGCTCGTCAGCTACCGACGGCACGCCGACTGGCCGACCCTCGCCCGCCTCTTGCCCGCTGTCGTCGTCGGGCTCGGTCTCGGCGCGCTCTTTCTCGCATTCGCCGATGACGACTGGGTACGGCGCACGATCGGCCTGATCCTGCTCCTCCTGATCGCGGTGACCCTGTGGCGCCGCTACCGCTCGAGCGGGGCCGCGCCCTCCGGTCGCGCGGCGGGCATCGCCCGGGCGGGCTACGGTTCGCTCGGCGGCTTCACCACCATGGTCGCGAACGCCGGCGGGCCGCCGATCGCCCTCTACTTCCTCGCGATGCGCTTCGAGGTGCTCGCCTTTCTCGGCACGGCCGCGTGGTTCTTCGCCGTGATCAACCTCGTCAAGGTGCCCATCGCGATCGGCATCGGCATCATCGGACTCGATACGCTGCAGTGGGTGCTGCTGCTCGCTCCCGCGGTGATCGCGGGCGCGCTCTCGGGACGCTGGCTCGCCAAGCGGGTCACGCAGCAGGCGTTCGAGTGGGTCGTGATCGTCGGCACCGTGCTCGGCGCGCTCTACCTGCTGGTAGCCTGACCGGTCTCAGCAGCCGACGGCCGAGAGCGCCTGCCGCAGCAGCTTGCCGCGCCCGCCCGAGAGCTCCGCGAGCACGCTCGGCTCGAGGGCCTGCTCGGGCGACATCCAGGTCACCTCGAGCGCATCCTGCCGCGGGCTGCACGTGCCGGTGACGGGCACGACGTACACGAGCGCGACCGCGTGCTGCCGTTCGTCGACGTACGACGAGACGCCGGGCAGTGGAAAGTACTCGGCCACCTGGGTGGGCACGGGCGAGACCGGAATCTGCGGGAACGCCATCGTGCCGAGGTCGTTCTCGAGGTGGCGGAAGAGCGCGTCGCGCAATGACTCGCCATAGCGCACGCGCCCCGCGACGAGCGCGCGCGTGATCGCGCCGTCAGCCGTGGCCCGCAGCAGCAGCCCGACCTCGGTGATGCTGCCGTCCCCGTCGACCCGCACGGGCACGGCCTCCACGTAGACGATCGGGAGGCGCCCGCGCACGAACTCCAGCTCATCCGAGCTCAACCAGCCGGGGTTCGGATTCGTCGGCGGCAGATCCTCGGGATCCTTCGGGAGGTCGGCGGGATCCGGCAGGTCGGCGGTATCGATGGCCATGCAGCCATTCTGCCCGACCCCCGGCGCTCGGCCTCCCCTACGCGCCGGGCAGCGGGCGCCTGCTCTGGGTGCGCATGATCTCCTCGAGCAGCGCGAACTCCCCTCCGGGAACGGCGGCGAAGTAGTGCGGCGCCAGATGGGCCTCCGACGCGGGGGCGATCCGCCCATCGCGATAGCCGTGGAACAGGCCGCCGGCCTTCCGGATGATGAAGGTTCCGGCGGCGACATCCCACGGGTTCGTCTCGAAGGAGATGGTCGCGTCGATCCAACCCGCGGCGATCCAGGCCAGGGCGATGCAGGTGCTGCCGAGCCCTCTCACCTGCGCGAATTCCCGGCTGACCCGGGCGAACTGCTCGAGGGCGAGCTCGGGCTCGTGCACGAGGTCGCGCGGCAACGGGAAGTTGAGCGCGACCGTGGCGCCGGAGGGATCGGCGTAGCCCCAACTGCGCATCGGCGCATCGGCGCCCGCTCCCCCGGATCGCTCGCGCTCCTCCCGCAGAAACGCGCCGCGGTCGTCGGCCCAGAAGAGCTGGCCGTTCGCCGGATCGTAGATCACGCCGGCCACGAGCTCGCCATCGCGCTCCACGCCGATGCTCACCGCCCACATCGCGATGCCGCGCGCGTAGTTCGAGGTGCCGTCGATCGGGTCGACGTACCAGGTGAGCGAACCCCGTCCGAGGTGCGATCCCGACTCTTCGCCCACGATCGTGGCGTCCGGGTACGCGGCGAGGATGATTTCCCGGATCCGCGCCTCGCACGCCTCGTCGTACCGGGTCACGAGATCGTGGATATCCGTCTTCAGCTCGATCTCGAGGTCGCGCCGCCGGAAACCCTCGAGCGCGAGCGCGCCCGCGGCTTTCGCCGCCCGGATCGCGACCTCGGTGATCTCGTGGGTCTCGTGGGTCTCGTGCACACGACGAGGCTACCCGTACTCTACGCGCCGGCCCGCCGGCCGCGGCCCCGCGCTCCGTGGCACATCTGCGGTCGGTCGGCGATTTCGCGCGGATCGAGCAGACGCTCGGCAGAAGACCCGCGGTGCGCGGGGGCGGGCAGCCACCACGGGACCACGGGATCACGGGACCACGGGCCCCGGGCCCACGGGCCCCGGGCGACTGCGACGCGCGGCCCGCGGGAATAGAATGGTGCGTTGGGGCGTTGCCCGCGAATGGCGAGACGAGTGAGGAAGAGAGTCGTGCGATGAGTGTGAAGGTGGCCCTCGCGGGCGTCGGAAACTGCGTGAGTTCGCTCGTGCAGGGCGTCGAATACTACCGAGGCGCGGCCGACGACGAACAGGTGCCCGGCCTCATGCACGTGCGCCTCGGCGGCTACCACGTCTCGGACCTGCAGTTCGTCGCCGCCTTCGAGGTCGACGCCGACAAGGTCGGCAAGGATCTCGGCGAGGCGATCTGGGCCGGCCACAACAACACCATCAAGTTCTCCGACGTTCCCGCTCTCGGCGTGACCGTGCAGCGTGGGCCCACGCTCGATGGCCTCGGAGAGTACTACCGCGACGAGATCGAGGAGTCGCCCGCCGAGCCGGTCGATGTGGCGCAGGCGCTGCGCGACTCGGGCGCCGAGGTGCTCGCCTGCTACCTGCCGGTCGGCAGCGACGAGGCCGTCAAGGCCTACGCGCAGGCCGCACTCGATGCCGGAGTGGCCTTCGTGAACGCGGTGCCGGTGTTCGTCGCCTCGAACCCCGAGTGGGCGGCGAAGTTCGCGGCCGCGGGCCTGCCCATCGTCGGCGACGACATCAAGAGCCAGGTGGGCGCCACCATCACGCACCGCGTGCTCGCGCGACTCATGGAGAGCCGGGGGATCGCGCTCGACCACACCTACCAGCTCAACGTCGGCGGCAACAGGGACTTCAAGAACATGCTCGAGCGCGACCGCCTCGAGCCCAAGAAGATCTCCAAGACCCAGGCCGTGACCTCCAACCTCGAGGGTTCGCTCGCCGGTGTCGGC
>JAGQTL010000307.1 GCA_020439035.1 Leucobacter sp.
ACGGGGCTCTCCGCCCGCGAACTCGATGTCGCGATGCTGATCGCCGCGGGCCTCAGCAACGCCGAGATCGCCGCGACGCTGTTTCTCTCGCCGCACACGGTGCGCGCGCACGTCTCACGGGTGCTCACCGCCTTCGGCGCGGCGAGCCGGCTCACGGTGGCCGCGCGGGTCGGCGCGCTGCTCCCGGCGCCGGACGAACCGCCGCCCCCGCTCACCGGGCGCCAGCTCGCCGTGGCGCGCGGGGTGGCCCGCGGCCTCGGGAACGCGTCGATCGCGACCGAGCTCGGCATCAGCGCGAAGACGGTCGAGAAGCACCTGACCGAGATCCACCGACGCTGGGGCGTCCACACGCGCACGGGCATCTCGCGGCTCATGCGCACGGTGGAGCCGGACGCCGCTCGGGATGAGCTCGATGCCTCCGTCGCGGCCGCCCAGGCGCGCGCACCCGGCTCCTCCCGAGCCGATACCATCGTGGAGTGACCGACGAGACGGGCGCTCCCGCCCCAGACGCGCCGCAGGGCGACACCCGCGACCGTCGCATCCGCGGCATCCGCGCGGGCGCCATCGATTCGCTCGGCGTGGGGCTCGGCATCTTTCCGCTCGGGATCGCGCTCGGCGTGCTCGTCGTCCAGGCCGGGCTGCCGTGGTGGCTCGCCCCGGCCCTCTCGGTCGGCGTGTTCGCGGGGTCCGTCGAACTGCTGCTCGTCAGCATGATCGCCGCCGCCACGCCCCTCATCACGATCGCCGTTACAGTCTTCGCCGTGAACTTCCGACACGCCTTCTACCCGCTCTCCTTTCCCATCCAGGCCGTAAAGCCGGGGCTCGGTCGCGCCTATTCGATCTACGCCATGATCGATGAGGCGTACGCGACCTACGTGCTCCTACCCCCGGAGCGGCTGAGCTCGGCCCGCATGCTCACGGGCCAGTTCCTGATGCAGGCGTACTGGGTGAGTGGTGGCCTGATCGGCGTCGGCCTCGCGTCGATGCTGCCCGAGCCGATCGAGGGCTTCGAGTTCGCGCTCGTCGCGCTCTTCGTCGTGATGGCGCTCGATGCCGTGCGCTCACGGCGCGAACTCCCCTCGGTCGTCCTGGCCGGCATCGCGGTCGCGGTCGCCATGCTCGCCTTCCCCGCTTCCGAGATCCTCCCCGCGCTCGTCATCTTCACCGTGCTGCTCGTCGGCCGGTACCTCTGGTCGCGCACGCGCGGCCCGGCCGACGAGGGCGAACCGGAGGCGCGAGCATGACGCCGGGCATCGGGTACATGATCGCGGCGGTGGTGATCGCCGGCGTGATCACCGTGCTGCTCCGGGCGCTCCCGTTCGCGATCCTCAAGCCGCTGCGCAGCTCGCGCTTCGTCCAGGCGCTCGGCCGATGGATGCCCGCGGGCCTCCTGCTGATCCTCGCCGTCGTGATCCTGAAGGATCAGGTCGTGGCCCGCCCGGGGCAGCTCTGGATCGTGGCGGTCGCCACGGCGGCGACCGTGCTCGTGCACCTGCTCGGCGGGCGCCGGGCACTGCTCAGCATCTTCGTCGGCACCGCGATCTACGTCACGCTGCTGAACGTATTCTGAGCCGTTCGCTCACGCCGTGCGGATCGCGACGCGGAGCGAGTCGACCCGCTCCGCGATGGTCTCGCTCGCGGCCCAACGCTGCTGGATCGGCAGGAGCAGCGCGTCGAGCGATGCCCGGTCGAGGCCGGGCACGACCCGGAGCACGGCCACGGTCTCGGCCGCGACGAGTCGCGCTTCGGGATCGCCGGGGGCCAGCTCGATCCCGACCGCCCGGGGGTTTCCCGCGATCGACGCGTCGAAGACCCGCGCGACCTCCGGATCGACCCAGGGCGGAACGCTCTCGGCGTCGAGCGCCACGGCCTGCAACTGCGTGCGCCGCACCCCGAACTCCAGCTCGGGCGACGCGGCGTCGATGATGAGCAGTTCGGTGCCCTCCTGAGCCGCGGCGAGGGCGGCCTGCGGGCCCGGCACGGGAATCGGCCGCGCCTCCGGGTTCCAGCGGCGCAGGGTCTCGACCGAACTGAACACGGGCATGGCGCGCCGACCGTCGGGAGCGGCCACGGTGACGATCGAGAGCTCCTGCGTCTTCTCGACCGTGCGCCCCTCGGGGGTGAGCCCCACATCGCCGGCCTCGGTCAGCAGCGGCACGAGCACGCGGATCCCGGAGAGGGCCCGCAGCGCGCCGCGGTGCGCGTCGGCGAGCGCGGTGAGCGCGCCGCCGGCTCTGGCACCCTCAGGCGTGTGCTCCGCCGTCGCGGCGGCCAGGGACCCCGCGGCCGCACGAACCTCCGCGACAGCATCGCGCCAGACCGCGGGCGTCGACCCGTCATCGCCCGCGAAGGCGGTGTCATGGAAGTCGAACGTGCGACCGGCCCAGGGAATGCCGGCCGAATCCGCGTCGCCGCCGGCCACCAGGCTCTCGGGCACTCCCGTCGCCCGCGGGGCATCACCCGTCGACGGGAGCCGTTCGATCGCCATGCGCGGTTTCGAGCACCGAGGCGCGGTCAGGAGCCGGCGACGTCGAGCGCCGCCGGGAGCGTGAAGGCGCCAGCGTACAGCGCCTTGCCGATGATGGCGCCCTCGAGCCCCAGCGGCACCAGTTCGCGCAGCGCGGCAAGGTCGTCGAGGTTCGACACGCCGCCCGAGGCGACGACCGGGCGATCGGTCCGCTCGCACACCTGCCGCAGCAGGTCGAGGTTCGGCCCGCGCAGCGTGCCGTCCTTCGTCACATCGGTCACCACGTAACGCGGGCAGTTGGACTCCTCGAGGCGTTCGAGCACCTCCCAGAGGTTGCCGCCGTCCTGCGTCCACCCGCGGGCGGCCAGCGTCTCGCCGCGCACGTCGAGGCCGACGGCCACCTGCTCGCCGTAGCGAGCGATCGCGGCGGTCGTCCACTCGGGGTTCTCGAGCGCCGCGGTGCCGAGATTGACGCGCCGTGCCCCCAGCTCGAGCGCGGCCTCGAGGCTCGCGTCGTCGCGGATGCCGCCGGAGAGCTCGATCTTCACGTGCTTGGATTGCTTGATCACCTTGCGCAGCACCGCGGCGTTGCTGCCGCGCCCGAAGGCGGCGTCGAGATCGACGAGGTGGATCCACTCGGCGCCCTGCTCGATCCAGTCCAGCGCGGCGTCCACGGGGCTCCCGTAGCTCGTCTCGGTACCCGCCTCCCCCTGCGTCAGGCGTACGGCCTGGCCGTCCGCCACGTCGACCGCGGGCAGCAGTT
>JAGQTL010000308.1 GCA_020439035.1 Leucobacter sp.
GCGAGCACCTCGTTCATGTTCATGTTCGACGACGTGCCCGAGCCGGTCTGGTAGGTGTCGACCGGGAACTGGTCGTGGTGGGCGCCGCCAATGATCTCGTCCGCCGCGGCGACGATCGCATCGGCGATGGCCGCGTCGAGGATGCCGAGATCCTTGTTGGCGATCGCGGCGGCGCGCTTGATGCGCGCGAGCGCGACGATCTGCGCGGCCTCCAGGCCGCTGCCCGAGATCGGGAAGTTCTCGACGGCTCGCTGCGTCTGCGCGGCGTAGAGCGCGTTCTTGGGCACGCGAACCTCGCCCATGGTGTCATGCTCGATGCGGTACTCGGTCTCGGTCACGGTATTCCTTGCTTCCTTACTTGCTGATCGTCATCCTGCGCGGAGATCGCGCAGCGGTCGGACTCGCAGGATCTCTTCTCGGTTCGGGGTGGATCCTGCGATTCGCTTCGGTCACGCAGGATGACGGACGGGGTGGACGGTTGGATCAAAGCTCCTGGGTGGCGATGTCGAGCGGGCCGACCGCGGTGTACGGGACGGCGCGACCGGCGGTGAGCCGGTACTGGCAGCCGACGATCGCGAGTTCGCCGCGATCCACCGCGTCGCTGATCGCGCGCGAGTTGCGCAGCAGCTCGTTGACGGTCGCGGCGAGGTGGATCCGGCCGACCGCGTTCGCGTCGATCAGGTCGGATTCGACGTAGGGCGACGCGTGGTGGTCGCGGTGCCAGAGCTGCTGCACGGACGGCCGGATCGGCGCGAGCGTGTTGGCGACGGACGCGGTGACCGCGCTCGGGTTGCGGCCCGATTGCTCGATCGCCGCAGCGACGGCTCCGCACGAGTCGTGGGCGAGCACGACGATGAGGGCCGTGCCCAGTTCGGCGACCGCGTATTCCATGGAGGCCGTGATCGACTCGGCGACCACGTGGCCCATGTTTCGGGCGATGAAGAGATCGCCAAGGCCGCAGTCGAAGATGATCTCGGCGGCGAGCCGCGAATCCGAGCAGCCGAAGAGGGCGACGTCGGGCGTCTGCGTGTTCACGAGCTCGGTGCGGCGCTCCACGTCCTGGTTCGGGTGGCTGGATGCGCCGCCGATGAAGCGCTCGTTGCCGGCGATGAACGCATCCCAGGCCTCCTGGGGCGTGACTCGTGGGGTGGCCATGCGCAGTCCCTTCTGTGTTCTCTCAGCCCTCGAGGCCGATGCTCTGCGCCGACGCGGCCACCGAGGCCGCGAGCCCGCGGATGGCGTCGGGGGTATCGGTGCCGTAGACGATCAGCGAAACCTGCCCGACCTGGGCCTGCAGCCCGAAGAGCATGTTCGCCGCATCCGGGCTGCGGTCGGAGTGGTCGTAGACGGTCCACTCGATGCCGCCGATGGTCTCGGTGCCGGTCGCGGCCTGGGCCTCGAGCTGCCCCGCGATCCACGACTCGTCGACGGGGGATCCATCCGCGGTGAACGCCTCGACCACCGCGGCGTAGGCCTCGCTCGTCTTCGCCTCGTTGACCGTGGTGTAGCCGATGTACCAGTAGGCGATGCGGTCGCCGCCGCTGCGGATCTCGGCCTGCTTGGCCAGCCAGCCGTCGGGCACCTCGGGTGCGACGAGCGGGTGTCCCGCGGTCGGCGACGCCGCGGTCGCGGCGCTCGCGACGTCGACGGAGTGGCCGCGCCACACGTCGACCCCGCGCGGCACGATGAGGACGATGAGCAGCACCACGCCGAGGGTCGCGAGCAGCGAGAACACGAGGTTGTTCACCGTCTTGCGCTGCCGGTAGAGTCGGCTGTTCTCGGCCTTCCGCGCGGCCGTCTCCGCCGGCGTCTCGGGGCGCCCGAGCTCCGCGACGATCACGGGCGACTTCGGTGTACCCGCCATGCTCAGCTCTCGCCGCCCGGCTCGGCTTCCGCGGGGTCGTGCTCCGTGCCGGATCCGGCGCTCGACGTCGCGCGCGCGGCCTCGAGCCGCTTCCGGGCGCCGAGCAGCCACTCCTCGCACCGGGCCGCGAGCGCTTCGCCCCGCTCCCAGAGCTGCAACGACTCCTCGAGGGTGGATCCGCCCTGCTCGAGTCGGGTCACCACCTGCACGAGCTCGTCGCGCGCCTGCTCGTAGCTGAGCGTCGCCGTATCGCTCGCCGTGGGTTCCGCCATGCCGCCCAGTCTACCGGCACGCGGATGGGCTCCGGCTCGACGCCGGCGGGCCGGCTCGCGTGGGCCGCGCGGTGCGGGCCGGCTGGGCGACGTTCGGCGCTCGCGGCTCGCGATCACGCGCGCCCGGCCGAGGTGGCCGAGAGCCGCCCGCCCGCGAGGGAGAGACGGATCCCCGCGCCCTCCGGCGCGTCCTCCGGCGCGGTGATGACGGGCCCGGGCTCGCCGTCCGGCCCGACCAGCTGCGCGATCGCGTAGCCGCGCTCGAGCGTGGCCTGCGGCGAGAGTGCGACGAGCCGCGCGCGGGCGTGGGCGAGCGCCTGGGCGCGATCCTCGACCGAACGGTCGGCGAGTTCGGCGCCGCGCGCGACCCAGCGGACCAGCTCCTCGGCGCGCTCATCGACGAGGCGATCGGGCCGGGCGAGCACCGGGCGCGCCCGCAGCTGCGCGATCCGATCCGTCTCGTGCGCCAGCAGGTGGCCGAGCCGCGCGCTCATGCGGCTCCGGGCGTCATCGATCCCGGCGAACTCCTCGCCGACGTCGGGCACGATGCGCTTCGCCGCGTCGGTCGGCGTGCTCGCGCGCAGATCCGCGACCTCGTCGAGCAGCGGGCGGTCG
>JAGQTL010000036.1 GCA_020439035.1 Leucobacter sp.
GCCAATCTTTGCAACAGAGCCCTCGGCAGCATGGGGCAGGCCATGGCGGCCCGCCTGCTAGATGGCGGCCTGGACGTCGGCGTCTGGAACCGCACCGCGGCGGCAGGCGATGAGCTCGTCGCGGCAGGCGCGACCCGCCTCGACTCACCCGCCCAGGCCTTCGAGCGCGACATCGTGATCTCGATCCTCGCCAACGATCAGGCGGTGGACGCGGTCTTCAGTGAGGAGCTGCTCACGGGCGCAGGCACCGGCGGCTCCTTGCACGTGAACATGGCCTCCATCAGCCTCGAGATGGCGCGCACCATCGAGGCGCGGCACGCCGCGGCCGGCATGCGCTATCTAGGCGCCCCCGTCATGGGCCGCCCGGACGCGGCCCGCGACGGACAGCTGAGTATCCTTGCCGGAGGCCCGCAGGAGGTCGTCGAGGCGGCCGCTCCCGCCTTCGAGGTGCTCGGCAAGAAGACCTGGCACGTCAGCACAGAGGCCGCCGGAGCGAGCCTCGTGAAGATCGGAGTGAACTACAATCTGATCCACGCCCTCGGGGCACTGGGCGAGTCAATCAACCTGGTCGAGCGCGGCGGTATCGATCCCCAGCTCTTCGTCGACATCCTCTCGGCTGGCTTCTTCACCGGCGTGGTCTACCCGACCTACGGCAAGATCATCTCTGAGCGCAGCTACTTCCCGGCCGCCTTCAGTGCGCAGTTGGGGCTGAAGGATCTCACCCTCACCGAGAAAGCCGCAACGGAGGTTGGCGCGGCACTTCCGCTGGCTTCCGCACTTCATCATCTGTTCGTTGGTGCAGTCAGTAGGCGTGATCTGAAGGAGGGGGATTGGTCCGTGATAGCTGAAGTGATTCGCGACCTCCAACCGCTTTAGGTCTCCCTATTCCTGCAATGTCATCTAAACTCGTGTTAAGTCAGGCTTTTCCGACAACAGGAGGTTCAGTGGACCAGGTGGAACTGGGTTCCCGATTGAGGGCAGCTCGCGAAGAGAAGAACCTCACGCTCCGTTCACTCGCGTCAAAGATTGATGTGTCGTCGAGTCTCTTGTCGCAGATCGAGAATGGGAAAACAAAGCCGTCCGTAGATACCTTGTACGCCCTGGTTCGGCAGCTAGAAATCTCGATTGATGCAGTACTCGGTTTGGCGGCTGTGTCAGGTCCGGAGACGGAAGAGTTTAGACCTCAGGCGACCTTCGTACTTCAGTCTGCGGAGGAAGCACCAGTTCTCGAAATGGAGAACGGCGTGCGCTGGGAACGCCTCGCTGTTCTACCAGGTTTGGATATTGAAGCTCTGCGGGTGACTTACCAGCCAGGCGCCGCGAGTTCCATCGAAGGACGTCTCATGAGGCACCTTGGATACGAGCACATTGCAATGATCAGTGGGGAACTGAGCCTGAGAATCGAGTTCGAGGAGTATCCGATTCGCGCCGGAGATACGCTGGCATTTGATTCGCAGCGTCCACATATGTTTCTCAATCCTGGCAGTGTCCCGGCCATAGGGATTTGGTATGTCTTTGGAAGAAAGGCCCTGAACAATGCGGCATCACACTATCCGGAGCAACCAGTGGACAAACACGTTGAGAGACTGAACACTGCTGTTGATGTATTGCAGTCTTTCCGAGAGTCATGATTTTTGTCGCGCTCATGGGTCTCGCAGGGATTCGTCAAGTACCGTTTCACTGACCTGTCACCTGCGTTTAGGGCTGGGTGCGAGTACGTCCTTCTGATGGCAGCCCCCAAATCAGCTACTAATGTTAGGGTCATCAATTGCTAGGAAACTTGAATGGGCCAACACTTCTGGTCATAATCTTCCTTGTTCTCCTCCTTTTTGGAGCCCCAAGGCTTCCTAGCCTTGCGAGAAGCATCGGGCAGTCAATGCGGATTCTCAAGAAGGAAATGACTGTTGACGCAGATACGAGCGGCAGTGTCTCTGCGCCAGACGAGGAGAACCCTCGCCCTTAGAACACTTTCGGCCACAGACTCGGCCCGTTCAAAGTCAATCATCGTGCCTTTCCTTTCCTCGCTGGTCATTTGACGGCAGTCAGTAGCGACGAGACGGCAAGGCACGCGTGCAGAGGCTGGACGCCGTTACCGAGGGAGGCGACTTGATGGTTCGAAGTGAGCAGATGTGTCGAGTTCGTAACCCACCCTGACGGAAGCCCCATGAGCCATTCTACGAATTCCGCCGCTGGTCTTGGACTCTGCTCGTTGTTCAGGGTTGTCGGTACTGGGGCATTTCGCCCAGTGATGTGTTCCCATCGGGCGATGGCCTCTGCGTATCGGCCCCATCGCAGAGTTTGCCGTCGATCAGCCACCACAATGTCTCGGGTTCGGGCTTCCATTCGACTGAGCCAGTTGGCCCGTTCAGTGCAAGGTCGATGAGCTGATGCGAGAGTGCGATCGTGCCGCGACGTGCTTTCACCTGATCCAGGTTCTCGCCGCCCCTCGCTGCATCGGACGCGAGCGGAGTTCTGAACAGGGGCGTGCGCGAGGATGAAAACCCGAAACCTCGGGTGCGGGGCACCGACAGCGGAAGCGGGTAGGCCGATCCATTGCGCGTCATACCCGATGTCGGCCAGGTCTCCGAGAACGGCACCGATTGCCCGGAGAGGTCGAGCTGTGTCGTCTCCCACACCCCAGAAACCGGGTTCCAGATCGCGAAGGGTTGCGGGTTCAGGGGTTGCACGATTGCCTCCTTCAGGTGTTGCACGGATTGCGGGCGCCGAGACCAACCCGCGCACGTTCTCGATGACCACGAACTCGGGGCGGAGCTGCTCGATCGCTTCGGCCATGTACGACCAGAGACCTGATCTCGTGCCGGGAGCGAGGCCTGCCATCTTCCCAACGGTGGAGACATCTTGACAAGGAAACCCACCGCAGAGAATGTCCACAGGCTCGACCTCAGCCCATTTGATCGCGGTGATGTCACCGAGGTTCGGGGCGTCGGGCCAGTGGTGAGCGAAGACGTGCCGCACAGGGCTGATCTCCGAGAACCAGATCGTCCGCGCGCGGAAGACGTGCTCTACGGCGAGGTCGAGGCCACCGTACCCGGAGAACAACGACCCGATGCGCAAAGGTGCAGAATCGGCGGGTGTTTCGGATGCTTTTGACACTGGCGCTCCCGGTGATCGGTGATCCCGGCCCGCACGCACGGTGCTGCCGGGTGGTCACCTCTCAGGTGCACCCCTCCCTCATCCGCCACTTCATCCCTCGCGCAAAGCCCGCACTTCCGAGCCGCACCCAACGCCGCTCAGCCCGACCCGCCGAACCCGTCGTTCGCCTCGCTCCCGAACTACCACGCGTCTTGCAGATGCGGTTTGAGAGCCCATGAGTAGACACACAGCCTCCCGCGCGCACCTACTGCCTGAACGTGAACGAGTGTTTAGGAATGATGACATCGATGAGCGCGAGAGTGACATACCTGCCGGCCCAATTTGAGGCTTCGCGTCGGGACCGGATTCTGGCACTCTGGAGCGCAAGGCGAGGTTCGAGAACGCCCTGCTCCGGTTCATTGCGGCAGACTGCCCGCGTGAACGCTTCACCCGAACGCTCGACCGGAGGCTCTCGACCCATGGTTATTTCGGGTTTATCGCGCATTACGACCTCGATGGGTTCTACGACGCGCAACTATCCACTCCGGAACGACGAGCGAGCTTCCTGAACGAGCTGCGCCGCGACTGCGAGAAAGGCGCACCTCGACCGCCCCGATCTGTGGAGTGACGTGAAGCGGGTACTCGCCGAGCGACTGCGACCTCATGAGTTGCGGGCACCGGCCAGACGGATGCCGGCACCCACGCGGCGGCGATCCCCGGCGGGCAAGCGCGACGGGCTGACGCTCTTCTGACCCACCGACAGGGTTGCGCGACGTTACGCAGTGCAACCCCTGACGCAACCCTCTGGTTGCACCTGGTCGTGATAAGAGCGGAGGCGGTCAAAGCGCCGATATCACGTGCCGCGACCACGCTGCAGCGCTCATCGAAGCTCGTAGGCGTCGTGGTGATGCATCTAGCATGGCACGGTTTGATGTGCCTGACTCGCGGAAATCGGACATGGCTTTCAGCCGGTGAACGATGGTATCGCCATCCATACGGCAACGCCGATGAGTAAAGCTGCAAACAGGTAGTCGAGAACTTGCCAGGTGCGCTCTCCCCGGAATAGCGCGAAGAGCACTTGCCCGGCGACGGCCCAGGCAATGAACGCGACCAGGTTGTTCAGAGTGAAGATGGTCGTGATCGCGAGCACGGTGAACACGTCGTCGTTCTGCGGGGGTCGCAAGAACTGGGTGAACATAACCGCGATGATGTAATACGCCTTGGGGTTGAGCACCAGCACGATCACTCCGGCCCAGAACCCGATCTTCGGTTCAGTCACCGGCTCATCCGATGGGGCAGCTTTCTGCCTGGCCGAGCGGATGAACGACCAGCCGAGCCACAGCACATAGAGGCTCCCGACCGCTGCCAGCGACTTCGCGACCACCGGGTGAGTCAGAATTGTGACACCCATACCAACGCCGATCAGGGCAGTGACGACGAGCGTAGCAAGGTGATACCCGGCCAACGCGGGCACTATGGCTCGCACTCCCTTGGATGCACCAATGGCAGCGAAGAACGCGTTACCGGGCCCCGGGCTGTAGGCGAGTGGAAACAGGAGCACCAAGAGGGCGAAGAACATCTCGGCGGTCATGCTGTCGCACCGAATATCAGGAAACTCATATCCCAGATCATCCTGAAGTACCAGGGCCACACGCTGGCGGAATCCGGCCCTCACATCCAGAGGGGCGTCCCCTCAGCGATCTTCGCTAAGCCGACAACGACCCCCCCCTTACGATCCAGCCTCCACCCAAAGGCGTGGGGACGCCCCACAGCCTCTCGCCGATGCCGAGGATCGCCGCTCACGGCTCGCCAGGCAGCTCGCCGCAGCCGACGAGTTCATCGGTCTGCTCGGCGAACGCATCAGCCGCTGACCAAACCTCAGCCTCGAGCATCTGCGACCCAACGGACAACGCCAGACGGTCATGCCGGGTTCCGGCGCTGCCCCGGAGCCGACTTGAACCATTCGTCGCGGCGTTCGTGTTGGTAGACGTCGGGAATGCCGTCTGCATCGGCGTCGATCTCATCCCGCTCTCGAATGCGATGGTACTGTCGGTTCCGCAGGCCGAGCATGAGCGTCGCGAGTAGCGCGGCAAGCACCGAAGCGGCGAGGATCGCGACCTTCGCGTAATCGTGGGCGGGTGAGCCGGTCTCGAAGCTGAGCTCGGCCACGAGCAGGGACACGGTGAAGCCGATCCCCGCGAGCAGCCCGACCCCGACGAGGTCGATCCAGCGCAGTCCGGGATCGAGGCGGCTGCGCATGAGCCGGGTCGTGACCCACGTCGTGGCGACGATGCCGATCGGCATACCGAGCACGAGCGCGGCGAGGATCGCGAGGGTCACCGCACTGGACGCTGCCGCGTGCACGCCGTCCCAGCCGCCGAGCGAGACGCCGGCGGCGAAGAACGCGAACACTGGCACTGCGAACCCGGCCGAGAGCGGACGGAAGCGGTACTCGAATTGCTCGGCGAGCCCGGTCGGCATATCGGGAAGATGGCGATGGCGTTTGCGATGGAGCACCGGGATGGTGAAGCCGAGCAGCACCCCCGCGATGGTGGCGTGGATGCCGGACGCGTGCATCAGCGCCCACGCGACGACACCGATCGGGAGCAGGATCAGCCACGCCGCGAGCGGGTGAAGGCCGAAGAATCGGCGGTACAGCTGCGCGATGACCCCGTAGACGACGATCGTTCCGAGGGAGAGCAGCAAGGGCACGATCTCGATGTGGTCGGTGTAGAAGATGGCGATGATGCTGATCGCGATGAGGTCGTCGACGACGGCGAGGGTGAGCAGGAAGATGCGCAGCGCGGCGGGTAGGTGGGAGCCGATGATCGCGAGCACGGCGACGGCGAAGGCGATGTCGGTGGCGGTGGGAATCGCCCACCCGTGCGCGAGTTCCGAGTCGCCTCGCACGATGACGGCGTAGATGAGTGCAGGGACGAGCACTCCGCCGGCTGCGGCGGCGATCGGAACGATCGCGGTGCTGAATCTGCGCAGGTCACCGGCGACGAACTCGCGCTTGAGTTCGAGGCCGACGAGGAAGAAGAAGATCGCGAGCAGCCCGTCGGCCGCCCAGGCGCCGAGGCTGAGCCGGAGGTGCCAGGGTTCGTAGCCTATCTCGAAGTCGCGGAGCGCGAAGTAGGAGTCGGCGAGCGGGGTGTTGGCCCAGCTGATCGCGATCGCCGCGGCGATGACGAGGAGGATGCCGCCGACGGTCTCCTTGCGGAGGATCTCGCCGATGCGTCGCGCTTCGGCGAATGAGCCGTAGCGCGGGAACAGGGTGGAAGTTCGGGCGGTGGGGTCTGTCATGGGAGCTTTCTGAACAGGGAGTGGGACCGGGCCGGCCGGTGAAGGCGTGACGAAGTGTCGGGGATCGGTCAGAGCGACTCGCGGGCCCACGCTTCGTGGAGCGTCGATTCGGCGACGTCGTTCCAGGTGAGGGTGAGATCGCCCCATTTGGGCGGTTCGGTGAGCGCCTCCCCGAGTCTTGCCCGGAGCAGCGCGTGGTCGTCGCAGTCGGTGACGTCGAGCACGAGGGTGTTCACATATCGGGCGCGGTCTCGTTCGAGGTCGTTGTGCAGCTGGTTCGCAAGCCCCATGGGCAAGCGCACCAGTGCTTGCTGCGGAAACCTCTTCGGTCGCAGGCAGGCGACGCACACGCGCCGGATTCCCGGCACCGCATCGAGCTCGGCCTTTAGGCAGGTGATCGTATCGTGCCAGGCGGCGCGGGCCTGCTTCCGGGTCGCGCACTCGGTGAGGTCAACGCCCCAGAGCATGCCGTGCGGGCGATCTTCTGGCGGGGCCTCCGGGATGTTCGCGAGCGCCGGGAGCGCATCCCCGCGTATCAGAAACGGTGCGATCATGGTGAATGGTCCTTCGGGTTCTGGTTCGTTCGTCTTCCGCCGACCAGACTTCCCGGCACACCATGCGTCACCGGGGCGAGCCCCGCAACGAGTCCCCATCATATGCCGATAGAGGGTGTTCTCGCAGCCGTCGCCCGGCGATCCCTACGATCGCGGACACCTGCCCTGGACATCGGGTATCGGATGGGGTAGCATCGGTGCGGTGCGTCGGGAAGTCTGGTCGATACGCCGCCTCGAGTCCGAGGCGCGTCGAAGCGTCCGAAGGCGGCCCAGATGAACACCGGTTCCGAGAGCAGCGCACTGCAGCGGGCCCGCGACCTCGCTCTGCAGTTGCGCGGACGTGCCCGCTATGCGGCCGGGCATGCGCCGGCTAGGGTCGCGCTCCTGGTCTTCGCCGCCGCCACACTCGTGTTCACGGGTCTTCTCATGCTCCCGGTCGCCTCAGCGAACGGTACACGCACGGCGCTCCCCGACGCGCTGTTCACCGCGGTATCGGCGGTGACCGTGACCGGGCTCACCACAGTGGACACTGCAGAGCACTGGTCGATGTTCGGGCAGGTCGTGATCCTCGTCGCGATCCAAACCGGTGCACTCGGCGTGGTGACGATCGCGCTGCTTCTGGCGATGATGGTCACCCGCAAACTCGGCGTGTCGAGCCGCGTGTTCGCGAAAGAGAGCATCGGCGCCGACGGCATCGGTAGCGTCGGGCGACTCCTGCGCGTCGTCGTCACGACCACCTTCATCATCGAGGGTGTTCTCGCGCTCCTTCTCGTGCCGGCGTTCATCGCCTCTGGCGAGTCGTTCGGCCTGGGGCTGTGGCACGGCGTCTTCTATGCAATCTCGGCGTTCGGGAATGCCGGATTCACGCCGCACGCCGGCGGGCTCGCGGTCTTCGCCGACAACCCGTTCGTCCTCATGCCCATTGCGATCGGGGTGTTCGTCGGCAGTTTCGGGTTCCCGGTGTTCCTCAACCTCATCCGGGCGAAATGGACGCGGCACAAGTGGACGCTGCACACGAAACTCACCCTCATCACGACGACCGTGCTCTTCGGGCTCGGCGCGCTCGCCTGGGCGGGCTTCGAGTGGAACAATCCCGACACCGTCGGGAACGAGCCGTGGGGGCAGAAGATCGGGCACGCGCTCTTCGCGTCCACGATGCTGCGCTCCGGCGGCTTCTCCCTCGTCGACATGGAATCGTCCACGGCGACCACGATGCTGCTCAGCGATGCGCTCATGTTCGTCGGCGGCGGCTCGGCATCGACGGCGGGCGGCATCAAGGTCACCACCCTCGCGGTGCTGTTCCTCGCGATCGTGGCCGAGGCGAAAGGCACCCGGCACACCAACACGCTCGGCAGGAGGCTCCCGGACGGGACGCTCCGGCTCGCGATCAGCGTGGTCTTTCTCGGGGCGACCCTCGTGTTCGTCGCCGCGGCGCTGCTGACGGTCGTCAGCGATGCGAAGCTCGACCGGATCCTGTTCGAGGTGATCTCGGCGTTCGCCACCTGCGGGCTGTCGGTCGGGATCTCCGCGGAAGTCGGCGCGTTCGGCAAGTTCGTGCTTTCGGCACTCATGCTCATGGGGCGCGTCGGCCCTATCGTGCTCGCGTCCGCGCTCGCGGTCAGGCAGCGCCGCGAGCTCTACACGTTGCCCGTCGAGCGCCCCATCATCGGATAACCCCACTGAGAGCAGGCTGTTGTCATGTCCAGACGTTCCACCCATACCGGGCCGCTGCACCGGATCGCCGAGGCCGATTCCGTCGCCGTCATCGGGCTCGGGCGTTTCGGTTCCTCTCTCGCGCTCGAACTCATGGATACCGGCACCGAAGTGCTCGGGATCGACCTGGATGACACGATCGTGCAACGCCTGAGCGGGCATCTCACCCAGGCCGTCCGCGCGGACTCCACCAAGCTCGAGGTGCTCGAGGAACTCGGCATCGACGCGTTCGACCGGGTCGTCGTCGCGGTCGGTTCGGATATCAAGGTCTCGATCCTCACCGCCTCGCTCCTGCTCCGGCTCAAGGTGCCGGTCGTGTGGGCGAAAGCCGACGACGAGCAGCACGCGATCATCCTCGATCAGCTCGGCGTGCATCGCGTCCTCTCCCCGGAGCGCGACATGGGCCGCCGAGTCGCGCACCTCGTGCGGGGAGCGGCCGCGGATTACGTCGAGATCGACCCCGGATACGCCATGGTCAAAACACAGGCCCCCGCGGCGCTCCAGGGCATCACGCTCAGTGAAACCGGCATCCGCACCGAGCATCAGGTCACCGTCGCCGCGTTCCGGCCGGCGAACGGGTCGTGGCAGAACGCGGAAGCCGCCACCGTGCTGCACGCAGGCGACACCCTGCTCGTCGTCGGCCCGACCGCCCGGGTGGAGGCCTTCGCCCAGCTGCGCTAACCGCCCTGCAGCGTTTCACCGCCACCCCCAGGGAGACCCGAACGAAGCCCACTCACGCGGCCGCCGACCCTTCCCAGTGCCGCCTCGTTGATTCAGGCCTGCTCAGAGCTGGCGCATGGTGAAGGGCCGCCGTTTGACCGCCACGATTGCAGGCGGCAAGATCTGCTCTTTGGGTCAGAACCTGCTCTCGGTCTTCTCGCGTTGTATCAGGCCGAGCCGAACCTTCATCTTCCAGGAACTCACGGATCTTGATATTCGAGGGGTGAGACGCATGCGAGGATGGAGATCATGCAACCTCCAGGTGGATGGGGCGAGTACTTGCTCGCCGAACTCGGCATCGAGTGGTATCGCATCCCGATCGTGATCGCGTCCGCTGTGATCATCTATCTCGTCTTCCTGGCTCTGGTGAGGATCTTCGGCGCCCGGGTGCTCACCGTCACCAGCGGGTTCGACGCGCTCGTGTTCATCATGCTCGGCGCCGTGGCGGGCCGCGTGATCCTCGGCCATCCGCCGACGGTCGCCGCCGGCGTCATCGGCCTTGTCACGCTCATGACGATGGAGGCGATCTTCGGTGCGGTCGAGCGCACCTGGGCCTCGCGGCGTCTCATCAGTTCCCGCCCGGTGCTCGTATTCGCCCACGGGCACCCCATCGAGAAGGCGTGCAGACGCACCCATACCTCTCCGTCCGATCTGCACGCGGCGATGCGGCGCGCAGGGATCGGGCACCCCGCAGAGGCGCAGTGCATCATCCTCGAACCGCACGGCGACTACTCCGTGATCCGCGCCGGCGCTCCCCTTGACCCGGAGATGCTGGCGAGCGTGGTCGGCGCCCAGGAGTATCTGTTCACCGAGCAGCGCTGACCCGCGCCGCCCCTGGCGCAACCAGAAAGCCGATGGGTATCAGCGTCCGAACGATCAGCCGCGGCCGAGACGAGGGAGAACCGTCCCCGCGGTGCTCACGGTTCCCGCTCGGCGACTCTCGAACGTCTCCGGAATCCCTCGGCCGCGAGTGCTGCCAGGGCGACGCCCAGTAGACCGTAGACGACGAGATCGGCCCCGTGCAGACGTTCCCCGAGCATGAGGGCGACGATGACCAGCAGCACCGGCTCGAGGTAGCCCAGCAGCCCGAACAGCGGCAGCGAGAGCAGCTGCGACGCCGCCAGGAACGCCGCCATCGCCGCCGCGCCCGCCAGCCCCACCACGACGAGCGCGAGCCGCCCCACGGTCTCCTGCGGGAGTGGGCCACCCTGCCAGACGAGTAGAAGCGCGACAGGTGCAATCACCGCGATCTCGACGCCGAAGGCCATCGGGTTGTCGAGGCCGAAGCGCCTCCGCGCGATGAAATAGGCCGGGTATCCGATACAGACCACCGCGGTCACCCAGGAGAACTGCGGGGTCAACGCGAACTTGATCGTCACCGCGAGCACGGCGATGCACACCGCCGCCCACTGCATCGGCGTCACCTCGGCGCGGAGTACGAGCCGGCTCCCGAGCACGATCGCGAGCGGGAGCAGCAGGAACCCGAGCGAGGCATCCAGCGCGTGCCCGTGCAACGGCGCCCACGAGAACAGCCACAGCTGCACGCCGACCAGCGCGCAGAGCACGGGGAGCAGCAACAGGGTGCGGGGAGAGCGCGTCACCTGCGCCCAGTAGGCGCGCAGCAGGCGTCGCGCACCAGGATGCGCGAGCGCCAGCGCGTAGCAGACGAGGGTGAGGAGGATCCGTGCGCCGAACGTCACCTCCGCCGAGGCGTCGAGTGTGCCCGAGAGGTAGAAGATCACCGCGAACAGAACCGCCGCGAGGCCTGCGGCTCCCACGCCGCGCAGGGTCGCGGCCGAACCGGCGGGTGCATCGTTCATCTCTCTATGAAACCATCCGCGATCAGCACGAGACACGGCGCGTGCGGCTCACATTTCGGTCACAACCTGCTCGATCGCATCGTCTCGCGTTCTACGGTGGAACATATGCGCGTATCCATACCCCTCGAACGAACGCGCGGCGCGCTCGCCGTGTCGGCCGTCCTGATGATCGCCGCAGCGGCGCTGGTCGCCTGTTCACCCTCGCAACAGCCGGTGGTCGGGGCGCAGAGCGAGCAGTCCGTGGACGCCGACGAGCCGGCCCCGCCCGCGGGTCTCGAGAGCACCGACTTCGGCGATCTCGACTGGACGTTCCGTCCGGGCGGCAGCGTTCCCGAGACCTTACAGGTCACGCTGGTCGACGGGAAGGCCTCGGACGGGATGGTGAGCTATGAGCTTGGCGAGGTCGTCTTGGCTGAACTCACCGATGACGACCGGATGGATGCGGCGGTGCAGATCACGCGGCTCGATGGGAACGCGATCGACGAGCAGTGGTATCTCTGGGTCGCGACCGACGAGGGGCCGGTGCAGGTGACGTTGCCGGTGGCGCGGATGGCGCGCTGCGGGACCGTCACCCACTCCGTCACCGCGGTCGAGGGTGGTGTGGAGATCCACGAGACGCGTCGCAGCGTCGCCGATCAGTCGATCCCGTGCTCCGATCCCGGCAGTGATGAACGCACCCGCACCGTTGCTGCGATCGAGGCGCGCAACGCCGGCGAGTGGTGGCCGGTGCAGACGGCGCCGATCGGTGGATTCGGCGGGCTGTGCCCGATGACCACGCACCTGGACACCTACGAGAACGAGGGAGCCCTGTATCCGGTGCCTGACGCGGCAGCGACCGAGCCCATCGCATTCGACGGGCGCTCCACGGTGTTCGAGATCGAGGGCTGGCCCGTCTACGGCGAACCGTTCCCCGGATGGGTGCTGACCGGCGTGCAGCACGGCGACGATCGAGGCTGCGCCTGGGCGGAAGCGCCCGGCTCATGATCCACACGCTCCGCGATTCTCCATGTGCGACCGGGGCCGCCGCGCGCGGATCCTCTCCGGTCTCCTGACCAGCACCGCTCCCCACACTGTTCCTGCGAGAAAGGCCCGATTTCTTGGCGCTTCTGCACCAGACCACGCTCCACCCGACCAAGCTGGAACTGCTCGCCCCGTGGCTCCCCACCCAGCCGTGGTTCCACGGTGATGCCGCTGCACTGCGGCAGGTGGGCGCGTTTCGGTTCGACGACCCAGATGGCGAGGTCGGCATCGAGACGATCCTCGTGACCGCCGGCGACGACACCGTCTACCAGGTGCCGCTCACCTACCGCGGCGCACCGCCTCCAGGGCCCGCGGCGCACCTCATCGGCACCCTGCAGCACGGTGTCCTGGGCGAGCGGTGGGTCTCGGATGCTGCCCTAGATCCGGCCTACATCCGCGCACTGGTCGAGACCGTCCTGTACGGGCGAGGCGAGGCGGCGCGTCTGCTCGACACCGGTGAAGAAGTCAGCCTGCTCGAGAACGACACCCGGGCCCGCGGCTCCGGCATCGATCTGGACAGCCTCGACTCCTACGCGAATCACGGGCGCGTCGCGGGAGTCACCAGCCGCGTTGAAACCGGTATCGGCATCATCGAGATCGTTCGCCGCCCCACCCTCGAGGCCGCCGCTCCCGAGGGTGCGGGCATTCTCGTGGGCACCTGGCCCGGACAGGACGACCCCGTGCTGCTGGCCGCCGTGCAACTGAACGCAGCGGCACTCCAGCAGCCTTCCGGCTAGGCCCGCGAAAGGGGTGCCTGATCGGCGCGGTAGGTCACGTTTTCATAACGACACTTCTCTCTGTTGGGTGACATTGGTTGCCGCTCGCCGGGCTGGATCGAGGGCTCGGAGTTGGCGCTCTGAGTCGGAGTATGACTGACGTGGATATGACTTTCCAATCCACGAGAGCGCGCGGGATGCCCCCTATCCAAACATCGTCAGGCATCGATGCCCACAGCACAGTTCTCCTTTACGAACGGCGCCAATACCCGGCAAGGGGCTACGATATTGAACCCCTACCTGAGTGGTATGACGGTCTCGATGCGCGTGATGAGTGCTGGCGACGGCTACAAGTATCTGCTGCGTTCGGTGGTCGCGGGCGATGGTGACCGGAGCCTTTCGACGCCGTTGACTCGTTACTATGCCGAGGCCGGGAACCCTCCCGGTCGCTGGCTCGGCTCCGGCCTTACCCAGTTCGGCGAAGGTCGCATTACTCCCGGCGAAGAGGTGTCGGAGCAGCAGCTCCAGCTCCTCATTGGCATGGGCTGCGACCCCGTCACGGGTGATGCGCTCGGCCGTGCCTACCCGGTGTACAAGACCCCGGCCGAGCGCATCGTCGAGCGCGTCGAAGCCCTCGACCCGGACCTCGGCCCGGTCTCGCGCGCGGAAGCGATCGCGGAGATCGAAGCCGAGGAACAGGGGCGCGGCACCCGGAAGGCCGTCGCCGGGTACGACTACACCTTTTCGCTGCCGAAGTCAGCATCAGTGCTGTGGGCGGTCGCCGATGCTGGTACCCAGGCGCTCATCGCCGATGCGCACCATGCGGCGATCGCCGAGGTGATCGACTTCATGGAACGAGAAGTCGCCGCCACCCGTGTCGGCATGACCGGCGCGGACGGCGGCGCGGTCGCCCAGGTCGATACCTTCGGACTCGCCGCGACGGCCTACGACCACTACGACTCCCGCAGCTCCGACCCGCACCTGCACACGCACGTCGTCGTGTCGAACAAAGTGAAGACCACGCTGGACGGAAGGTGGCGGTCGCTCGATGGGAGGCCGATGCACGCCGCGACCGTCGCGCTCTCCGAACTGCACGAGGCGATCATCGCCGACCACCTGACCCGGTTGCTCGGCGTGGAGTGGGAGGCGCGGGATCGCGGTCGTGATCGCAATCCCGCCTGGGCGATCAGGACGGTGCCAGAAGAGGTCGTGCTCGAGTTCTCCACTCGCGCCCGCCAGATCGATGCCGAGAAAGACCGCCTCATCGCCGAGTACGTTCAGAAGCACGGCCGGCAACCATCAGCGGCGACGATCATCAAGCTCCGCGCCCAAGCCACCCTCTCCACGAGGCCCGAGAAACAGGTCCGATCCCTCGCCGACCTCACCGCCGAATGGCGAACGCGCGCGACCGCGCGGCTGGGGCGGGATGCGTCGGACTGGGCGCGCGAAGCGATCCCGACGACACCCGTGCGGGTGCTGCGCGTCGACGACCTTCCCTTGGAGGAGATCGAGAAGATCGGCCGCGAGGTCATGAATGCGGTGGGTGAGAAGCGGTCGACCTGGCACCGCTGGAACCTGACCGCCGAGGCCGCACGGCAGACGATGCAGTACCGCTTCGCGACAGCACAGGATCGGGAGGCCATCACCGGCATGGTCGTCGACGCCGCCGAACGCGCCTCGCTGCGCCTGACACCGCCGGAACTCGCGGCGACACCGGCGAGGTTCCAGCGGCCGGACGGGTCGAGCGCGTTCCGCCCCCGCCACGGCACCCTGTACTCGTCCGAGGCGCTGCTTGATGCGGAGAAGCGGCTCCTCGAACGCTCCCGCACCCTGACCGGCCCCGAGCTCCCGCTCGCCCTCATCGAGCGAGTCACGAGACGCCCGGATAGGGAGGGGCGGATGCTCGGCCCCGACCAGGCCGACGCTCTCACCCGCATCGCGGTCTCCGGCCGGCTCCTCGATCTCCTCGTCGGCCCGGCCGGTACCGGGAAGACGACCGCGATGCTCGCGCTCCGCACCGCATGGGAACAGCAGCACGGTGCGGGGTCCGTGGTCGGGCTGGCCCCGTCGGCGGTCGCTGCGGAAGTGCTCGCCGGGGATCTCGGCATTAAGACCGAGAACACCGCGAGATGGTGGACGCTGCACATCATGACCGGCCGTACCTTTCAGGAGGGTCAGCTCGTGATCGTGGACGAGGCGAGCCTCGCCGGCACCCTCGCCCTCGACCGCATCACGGGGGTCGCCGCGAAGGCCGGTGCGAAGATTCTGCTGGTCGGCGACTACGGGCAGCTCCAATCCCCAGCCGCGGCCGGCGCGTTCGGGCTCCTCGCCAGCGACCGCCACGACACCCCGGAGCTTTCCACGATCCACCGCTTCACGAACGAATGGGAGAAGCGCGCATCGCTGCGGCTCCGGCTCGGGGAACCCGACGTGATCGGCGTCTACGAGGACGCCGGCCGGATCATCGGCGGCACCACCGACGACATGACCGCACGAGCCTACGAGGCATGGCGGGCAGACCGAGCCGCCGGGATCGCGTCGATCCTCGTCTCAGACTCCGGCGACGCCGTTGCGGCGCTGAATCTCCGTGCCCGCACCGAGCTCATCCTCGCCGATGTCGTGAACCCGCTCCGAGGTGAGGTCACCCTAGACGGCGGCGCCAGGGCATCTGTCGGTGACACGGTGATCACGCGGAAGAACGAACGGAAGCTGCGCACCC
Organism: Leucobacter sp.; assembly: GCA_020439035.1. Taxonomy (GTDB): domain Bacteria; phylum Actinomycetota; class Actinomycetes; order Actinomycetales; family Microbacteriaceae; genus Leucobacter. The sequence goes on from JAGQTL010000036.1 coordinate 15,662, forward strand.
GCTTCTCGTGGGTGCAGAACGGGAACAGATGGACGATCACGAAAGTGCGCCGCGACGGATCAGTGACCGTGCGCCCCGCCGGGCCAGGCCGGGGCGAATCGATCGTGCTCCCCGCCGACTACGTCGCCCAGCACCTCGACCTCGGCTACGCCGTCACCGCATACCGTGCGCAGGGCGTGACGGTGTACACCTCGCATGTGCTGGTCGACCCGTCGATGACGCGCGAGAACCTGTACGTCGCCTTGACCCGCGGCAAGGACGCCAACCTCGCCTACGTCGCCACTGACACCCCGGATGATGCGCACGCGCACCCACACGAGGTCGAGGACATCGAAGAGGCCGCCCGGCGGGTGCTCACCGGGGTGCTGCATCACTCCGGGGCCGAGCTCTCCGTGCACGAGACGATCCAAGCGGAACAGGAACGGTGGGGGTCGATCCTGCAGCTCGCCGCCGAGTACGAGACGATCGCCACCGAAGCCCAGCACGACCGCTGGGCCACCCTCATCCGCACCTCCGGCCTCACCGATACGCAAGCCGAAGCGGCGCTCGCTTCGGAAGCGCTCGGGGCACTCGCTGCGGAGCTGCGCCGCGCTGAGGCGAACCACCACGACGTCGACCAGCTCATGCCCCGCCTGGTCGTCGCGCGCGGCTTCGGTGACGCAGACGACATCGCTTCCGTGCTGCACTGGCGCGTCGCAAACGCCACCGCCCAGCCCGCGAGCACGGGGCACACCCGCCGGGCACCACGGCTCATCGCCGGGCTCATCCCCGTCGCGGTCGGGATCACCGACCCCGACATGAAGCAGGCGCTCGCGGAGCGGCACCAGCTCATCGAGAACCGAGCCGCCACCCTCGCCGAACAAGCGCTCGCCGACGGCGCTGCATGGACTCAGGCGCTCGGGGCTCGACCTGATGAGCCGCGCAAGCAGGAAGCCTGGAACCGGTATGCCCGCACGATCGCCGCCTACCGCGACCGCTACGCGATCACCAGCAGCGATGCGCTCGGGCCGGAGCCGGACGGAGTCGCGCAGAAAATCGACTGGGCGCGTGCACAGCAGGCGATTCATCAGGCATCCCGGCTAGTGAGCGCACGCCCGACGGCGAAGGAAACCTCGGTATATCGCCGGTCGAGACGGCAGCCGGGGCGGACGCTGTAAACCAGCCATCCGCATACGGCGCACCTCTCTCATGAGATTTCTCATGAGAGGACGACCCGATGCCACTCCTTGAGGTACAGGAACGAAGCGACACGACTGAGCACACGCGCCGTCCTGCCGAAACGGCACGCAACTCTCAGGCCGCCTTTCCGCCCAGCGCTACGCGAACACGGATGAGCGTTCCCTTGCCGGCCGCACGTCCTGGTGCGGGCGTCGAGCTACCTCCTTCCCGGTACCAGCAGCCCACAGAAGCAGAGAGACAGCAACGCATAGGTGAGGCCGACAGGTTCTTTGCGAAGCCGGTCACCGAATCCCGAATGCGGCGTCTTCTGCGTGAAGAACTCAAAGTGCGCTCCGAAGTTCTGGACACGGCGAGGATCGACGCATACGTTGATGCACGCCGTCTCGATCGCATCTCTTTCGCGCTCGAAGCCACAGAACTGCAACTCCCCTTGCTTCGTCGATACCTTCATACGAACCACGGTCAGCGAGTGATAGAGGAGGTACGGATGGACTCGATTGCTCGCACGCTTAGAGGGAAAGAACCCTACGATCTCCTGCGCGAAACCATCCGCCGCGTGCTTCCAACAGTGCGTGCGCTCGTGATCGTCGACATCCAGCAGCGCTACCGCAAACGACACCCCGCCCCGCAGAAGACAACACGCAGCGCAACAACCGCCCGAGGCCGTGGGCTGAGCAGGTGACGGCCAAGCCGCCCCGCAGCGAGTTATCCACAGAAGTGAAAGAAGGAATGCCAGCTCACTTTCGTTCGGGGTACAGTGGCAGGCAGAGCGGCAACCCCTGTGATAATCATTTCCGCCTTCGGGCCGGGCCTTCGGGCAACTCTCCTAGCGTCGCTTCTGAAATAGCTCTGCGCTATCGAGAGGAACCCATCATGTTCAGCGGCATCATCGCGGGAGTGATCAACACTTTCGGCTTCCTGACTCGGTACCTGCCCAGCCTCCGGCTCATCATGCGGATCATCCACCGCCGCGACAGCCACAAGTGGGGCGTGCCTGCCATGCTCATCGCGGCTCCCTACTTCTTCGTTGCGAACATCTTCAAGGAGCTCATCGAGGGCGGCGGTGAACCGTGGCTCAGCATCCCGATGCTCTGGTGCCTCGTCATGGGCCTTGTTTTCCTCGCAATGGGGCCAGTCGGGCTGATCCTTGTGGCGAAGGCCAGGGTGCTAGAGGCCGTAGCCAGGCGGAGGGCGAAGCGCTACGCCTGACCTGAATGGACAAGGGTGGGGCACTCATGCGGTGTTCCCGCCCTCGTTCGCGGGGTGAGGCACTAACTGGGGAGATCTGAGGAAGCGAGGACGAGACGGTATGCCTCGGTGTTCTCGTCTCCGTAGTCCACGACCTCATCCAGCGTCATGATGTTGCGCACATGCTCCACTGCCTCACGCGGGCTCATCGGCGGTTCGCCTCCCCAGTCACCCGCATTCTGGTCAGCAGCCACGATCGCCGCCGTAGTCTCAAGGTTCATCCTCCCGCTCCTCCCGTATCGCTTGTGCCTCAACCGCACGCTAGCGTTGCCTACTGGGTGCGTCCCGCGCCCCGGCCCCGATCGATGGGTCGATGTCGGTGGGTCGCCGTATCCTCAACGGGACGGTCGGTAGACTGGACGAAACATGGCAGATCGAGACTGAGGGAGGCGGCACATGGCTCGTGCAGACCTGCTCCTCGACCTAGTCCAAGCTGAGCGGCATGGCGATCGCGATAAGTTTCGCACCCTGGTGGAAGCCGTCATAGCGGAGGAACGCGCAAACCAGCATCACTTGCTCGCCGATAGGCTCTCTGAGCTCATCACCACGACGGGTCAAGGATTAGCAAGAGACGACCGCGCGACAGCGGTCCGTGATCTCGTTGAAGAAATCGTGCCTCAAAGGCGTCTGGAGGAACTCGAACTTGCTCCTGTTCCTGAACGGGTCATCACAGAACTAGTTGAAGAGCAAAAGCGTGCGGAGCTTCTACGAAGCTACGGTATCGAACCGCGCAACAGGCTCCTGCTGTCCGGGCCTCCGGGGAACGGGAAGACCAGCGTTGCTGAGGCCATTGCCTCCGAACTGATGCTTCCGCTCTATGTAATCCGTTACGAGGGTGTCGTATCGAGCTTTCTCGGTGAGACGGCTGCCCGGCTCGACAGTGCCTTCGAGTTCGCTCGAACAAGACGGTGTGTGCTGTTCTTCGATGAACTCGACACCATCGCAAAGGAACGCGCTGACGAACATGAGACTGGGGAGATCAAGCGCGTTGTCTCGACGTTGCTGCTACAGATCGATCGACTTCCTGCACACGTAGTTCTTGTCGGAGCCACGAACCATAGCGAGCTTCTCGATCGTGCTGCCTGGCGGCGCTTTCAGGTCCGTGCGGAACTGGGGCCGCCTAGTCGCTCACAAGCAACCCTGTACCTTGAACACCTCGCCGCACGCTTCGGCGGGGATCTAGGTCTTGCCCCTAGGACTCTGGCCGACAAACTCGCAGGCGCGAGTTTCGCCGAGCTGGAAGAGTTCGCACTTGACGTGCGCAGACGAGCAGTGCTCGGACTGCCGGACCCGGATGTGCGTCGAATCGTGAAAGAACGACTCGAACATTGGCGCAGTCAGGCCTCTGAATGACGGGTGATGGTCGCCCCCTTCTCGCGCTAGGGGCACCAGAAGTGGGTGACCGATTTCGCCAGCCTCCTTCTGTGCCGCCCAGCGTGCAAGGACCTGGGTCACGGCGGCAGGGAGAGCGTCTTACACCTCAGTTTCGAGAGCTAGTCGAAGCGTTCGACGGCCAACGAGCAAAGTTGTCCGCCGACACCGCTAACGAGGTTGATCCCGAGCTTGTTCTCGTATTCGATCTGGCTGGCACTGTCACGGACTTTCGTAACGCGATCAATAAGGTTGAAGGTCTGGAATTCCTGACAGAGCTCTTGGACGAGAGCACCGACCCCGACGACGACTTTCACATGGCGAGCAGAGCGGAGGGACGAACTGACGCAAGAGTCGGGCGTTCCCTGCACCTTGTCATGTCGAACAACACCGCTGCTGGGCAGTTGGTAAAGCTGTTCGAGGAGTGGCTCAAGGATCCCGGCATGACTTTCGAGCGGGGCTTGACCAAGTTCCGCAGCGCGTTCGAGCAGCTGCGAGCCATTCGACGATGGGGGCCTGCCGACCGCATTCATGAGACTGGTCTGATCGAAGAGTGGCGCGAACGGATCGAGGTCGCTGGTCAGTACTACAGCCCGGTCCGAATCGAGGTGGAACTCTGGTATCGGAGGGACGCTCAGGATCGCCGCCGCGCAGAATCTCATCTCACTTCCCTCATCACAGAGTCGGGCGGGACGATCAAAAATCGGGCCGAGATTGCCGGCATCTCCTACCACGCACTACTCGTTGAGTTGCCCATCCAACAGGTCTCCTCGGTCATTGAGAACGGTGCGGCTGCGATCGACCTCTTTACCGCTGACGAGGTAATGTTCGTCAGCCCTAGCACTCCAATGAGTGTTACGTCACCGACGCTCGACCCGCCATCCGCCGTCGATCTTCCCAAGATAGATTCTGCGGACGGTCTCCCGAGGATCGCACTGCTGGATGGCTTGCCATTCGTCAATCACGATGCGCTTGCTGGACGCCTTGCCGTTGACGACCCCGACGACCTTGCTAAGGATTATGCGGTCGCGGCACGGCATCACGGAACCGGGATGGCTTCGCTCATCATCCACGGCGACCTCTCGTCTCCAAGCACTCCGCTCGATCGCAAGCTCTATGTACGCCCGATTCTGCGTCCACACAGTGTCCTCACCGGAGTTGAGCACGTACTCGACGAGGAACTCTTCCCTGATTTGCTGCATCGAGCAATCCGACGCATTGTCGAGGGCGATGCAGGCCGACCACCCGCTGCTCCCAGCGTGCGCATCGTCAATCTCTCAATCGGTGCAGAGTCTCGAGCGCTCGTGCGGAAGATGAGCCCACTCGGACGACTTCTAGACTGGCTAGCCGTCGAACTGAATCTGCTGTTTGTTGTGAGCGCCGGAAATCACAGCCGCCCGCTGATGATTCCCGCTACAGCGGCGCTCAACACTGACGATGCTCTGATCGGAGCCGTCAAGGCGACGCGCGCGACAAGCCGTCAGCGAGGGATTCTTCCACCTGGCGACTCGTTGAACGCGCTCACAGTCGGAGCCATTCACTCCGACTCGAGCGGAGAGATCGACCTCCCAGATGGCGTATGGAACCTCACTGGCGATGGGATGCCGGCCCACTACAGCGCGGTCGGTCCTGGCGTAGGACGATCAATCAAGCCCGATCTTTACCACGCGGGTGGTCGAGTGCTCTATTCTCGACCGATCGTCGAGCCAGGTGCCGAACACGTCGAACTGCGACCTTTGCATACCCCGGCCACCGCACCGGGGACCAAAGTAGCGGCACCTAGTCGGAGCGGCGCATCTGATACCTTCGCATTCACCCATGGCACGAGCAATGCGACTGCCCTCGTTACTCGCGAAGCGAGCCGTTTGTTCGATGTCCTTGAAGCGGGCGCGGACCTCGACGATCCGAGTTTTCCAGCACCGCAATACCATCCTGTACTGGCTAAAGCGCTTCTCGTTCATTCGAGTTCCTGGGGCGAGCGTTCACTTCGTCTGCGTCAGCTCCTCGAAATGGATTCGCAGCAAGCACGTCGAGAACTCAGTGCGCTTCTTGGCTATGGTGCTCTCGACCTCTCGCGCCTAGGCACTGCAGCGACTAATCGTGCTGTTCTGATCGCGGGTGGTTCCATCGAGCGCGAGCAGAGGCACACTTACCAGATTCCTCTCCCGTCATCTTTGCGAGCTCGCCGCGAATGGCATCGGGTTACAATCACATTGGCCTACATGGCTCCGACCGCCGGCCAACTAACGAGGTATCGGGGAACCAAGGTCTTTTTCGAGACTCCGGATAAGCAGATTACGGCGGGGGCAAGGGCCGAAGCAGAGTTCCGTGCCGTTCGTCGAGGGAGCTGCCAACACGAAATCATCGAAGGCGATCAGTCGATGGTTTTCGGGGAAGGTGAGACGCTTCCCATTCACGTTGAGTGCATGAAGGATGGGCAGACTCTGCGGAAAGGAAATGCGGTTCGATACGGTCTTGTTGTCTCTGTCGAGACCAGAGTTGAGACCTCGACCACTGTTCACGAAGAGGTGCGCGCAAGCCTCCGAGCGATGGTGCGTGCACAGGCAAGGCAACGCATCCAAGGCTAGATCCACTCCATGTCGCGGCTCGTAAGTCGCGCGGAGAATACCGAGTATTCCTTTGACACCCTGGTCTGATGCAAGAAATCAGACCTCGCTGCCAGCCGCATACCGGTATTTGTTCTCACGTTTCGCGCCCGGATGGGGTGTATCGTGGCTAGACCTCGGACCCCTATTGGCACGTTCGGGAAGATCAGCCACCGCAGGATCAAGAAGGGCGTGTGCCAGGCCCGAGCACGCTACCGCGATTGGGATGGAAAGCTGCGAGCGGTGCAGTGCACCGGGGCGACGAAAGCCGCAGCTGAACTCGCGCTCAAACGCAAACTCTCCGAACGGTCACTCTTCCAACCGGGGTTTGCCGGACTCAGCGCCGACAGCACGTTCGCGAAGCTCGTGGACTACTGGCTTGAAGACATGGAGGTCGAAGACCGGCTCTCACGAACCACCCGGAACCTCTATGAGCGAAACATGCGAACCCTCGTCGCTCCGTCGTTCGCCGAACTCACACTGCGCGAGATCGGGGTCGCGCGGTGTGACTACTTCCTGAAACAACTCGCGAAGCAGAGCTATAACCGCGCCCGTCAGGCTCGAGTCGTTCTGCGCCTCGCACTCGGGCTCGCCGTGCGGCATGAGGTGATCCCACGCAATCCGATGGATCACGTTTCCCGGTTGCGTCGACCCGTCCGCGCTCCTGATGCGTTCGCGGACTCGGAGATCGAACTGATCCGCGAAGCTGTGCGCGACTGGGAAGAACGGAAGATCGTGGCTGGCCCGAGGCCAGACGGACAACTCGGGCAGATCATCGAAGTGCTCCTCGGCACCTCTGTTCGGATCGGCGAAGTGCTCGCGATCCGTATCCGAGACCTCAACCTCCGGGGTGCGATCCCGACGGTACGGATCACTGGCACGATTATCAGCAGGAAGGGCGAGTCGACTCATCGTCAGGATCATCCAAAGACCTCACGTTCTGTGCGGACGATCGCACTGCCGCAGTTTGCAGTGGCTGCGATCCGCGCGCGGCTCAAGAAGCGGCTCTCGATCGATCCCGATGCGCTCCTGTTCTGCAACCGCAACGGCGATCCACTCACAACGAACAACGTCCGCCGCCGACTCCGCGACGTGATGGACAAAGCAGGACTGAACGGCGTGACCCCGCATCGATTCCGTCGCACCGGAGCGACGGCGATCAACAGGGCCGGCGGCATCGACCTCGCAGCCGAACTCCTCGGGCACACCGACTCCCGGATCACAGCTCAGCACTACATCGTGCGTGATGATCTCGTGAACCCCGCCACTGCACGCATGTTGGAGGAGAGGTATGGCGGCACCGCGTAATCTGATCACCCCAGAGCCGGGAATACCGCTGCCACCCTGCCGCACCTCCGAACGCTCCTATCGGCATCATTGCCAGAAAAGTTCCCAAATGGGAAGTTATCTGACATCACTCACAGAGGACTCCCCACCGTCCGGGCGACAGGTATGCCCGACCTCGGGAGCTTGGAGGAGGTCGCCAAGAAGTCACCATAAACCCGGTTCCCGAAGCTCGATGCAGCCCACATCTGGGCGCGAAAGTTAGTGGGCCAATCTAGTGGCCAACGTCCTGCAAAGCATGAAATCTGTGACGCGCTGTGCAACCCTAGAAAGGGAATAACCCCGGTCAAGTGGGGTAAATCGGTCGACGTCTTACCTGGGGGTCAAGTGCGGTAGCGGCTGTTTCAGCCTGAAAAGTGAACAACGGGATGTGGCGCAGCTTGGTAGCGCA
>JAGQTL010000309.1 GCA_020439035.1 Leucobacter sp.
CCACGGACGCGGTCACGGAGATGGATCGACGCAGCGAATCGCTGATAGTAGAACATCTGCTCAACCGACGTGGAGACGACGGTGTGCTCGGCGAGGAGGGCGGCGAACGACGTGGTTCCTCCGGGGTCAGATGGGTGATCGATCCACTCGACGGCACGGTGAACTACCTGTACGGCCTGCCCGTCTACGCGGTGAGCATCGCGGCGACGGTCAGCGGTACCGCGGCGCCGGCCGCGTCAGCAGCGCCGGCCGCGCCGGGCACGATGGCCGACGGACGGCGGGCCATCGCCGGCGCCGTCTATCTGCCGGCACTCGATGAGCTCTACACGGCGTCGGAAGGCGGCGGCGCCCAGCTGAACGGCACCCCGCTCGCCGGGCCGGCGGAGACGACGCTCGCGAGCGCCCTCGTCGCGACGGGGTTCGGCTACACGGTCGAGCGACGGACCGAGCAGGCCGAGGTCGTGCGGCGGCTGATCCCGCGGGTGCGCGATATCCGGCGCATCGGCTCGGCCGCGGCCGACCTGTGCTTTCTCGCAGCCGGGCGCCTCGACGCCTATTACGAGCGCGGGCTGCAGCCGTGGGACTACGCGGCCGGCGCGCTGATCGCACGCGAATCCGGCGCGCTGCTGCTCGGCCGCGGCGATGACGCTCCCGGCGAGCCGATGCTCATCGCGGCGGCGCCGCGGCTCGCGCGGGTGCTACACACCGAGATCGAGGCGGCGTATGCCGCGGGCTGAGCCCGACGGCGAGCCTTCCGTGCAGACCGATCGAGGATCGCGGTCGGGCGACACCTCGGAGCCCGCATGGCGGATCACACACGGGCCGAGACGTAGCACCGACGCCGATCACGGATCCAATAGCGGATCCAATAGCGGATCCAGCGCGGCCGGACAGCCGCGCCGGCATCAGCCCCTGCACTCCCAGGAGCACCCGCTCCAGTGCCCGCATGAGCACCCGCGCATTGAGCAGGATGAGCACCCGCGCCAGCACGCGGACCTGCACAAACGGCTGCGCCTGTGCCGCACGCTCCGCACGCGCAGCCCCTACGACACCGCCGGGATGCGCACCTTCCTCGTCGCGCACGCGGTCTCCGGCCGCGACGAGATCACTGGCATGCGCACCGCGCACGCGGTCGATGCGCCCGGGGGCACGGCGGTCATCGGGATCGACTGGGGCGAGGTCTCCGAGGGGCGCGCCACGCCGGGATCCGGCACGTACACGGAGATCCCGGTCACCCTCGACCTGCCCGCCGCCTCCGACGAGACCCCCGCAATCCTGGCTGCGCGGCGGATGCTCGACCTCGACGCCGATCCGGATCGCGTCACGGCGGCGCTCGGCGACGATCCCGTGCTCGGCTCACTCCTCGCCCGGCGCCCCGGGCTTCGCCTGCCCCGCGCGCGCAACCTCGAGGAGTTCGCGCTCGGCGTCGTGATCGGCCAGCAGGTGTCGCTCGCCGCCGCGCGCACGCTCCAGGGGCGCCTCGCCGCGCGCTACGCGCGGCCGTCGCCGTCGCTCCGTGCGGCCGCGCCGGGCTTCGTCGGCGCGCCGGACGTCGCGTGCATCGCGGCGGCACCGGTGGACGAACTGCGCGCGCTCGGGCTGAACGGTGCCCGTGCGACGGCCCTCCACGCGGTCGCCGGGGCGCTCGCCGGCGGGCTCGATCTGGGCCCTGGCGCCGATCACGAGCGCACGCGCGCGGCCCTCCTGGCGCTGCGCGGCATCGGCCCCTGGTCGGTCGAACTCATCGCCATGCGGGCGCTCGGCGATGCCGACGCGTTCCCCGCCGGCGATCTCATCCTCCGCCGAGCGCTCGCCTCGCGCTCCGACCGCGAGGCTCGGGCGCGCGCCGAACACTGGCGCCCGTTCCGCGGCTACGCCGCTCAGCACCTGTGGGCCGACTTCCTGGCGGCTCGGGCTGCCTCGTAGTCGGCCCGATCCCCCGCTCATCCGTCACATTGATGCATCATCCAGCGAGATACCGCACCAAACCGACAAATGAACCGGCAGCAGCGCCCGGCAGCAGCG
>JAGQTL010000037.1 GCA_020439035.1 Leucobacter sp.
AAGTAATCAAGACAACCCTAACCCTCACTCTCCTCCCTCCCTCCCTCTCCTCCCTCCCTCCCCGTTCTCCCTCCCTCCCGTCCTCTCTCTCCTCCCTCCCTCTCCCACCTATCCCAAAAAGGACAGATAGTTCGGTTCTCGCTGAGCCATGCACGGATTTGCTGTCCTTTTTTCAGGGTAGGAGGAGGGGGAGGGAACAGAGGGAGCCCGAGGATCGCGCGGATCGCGCGGATCGTGCGGATCGCGCGGATCGCGCGGATCGCGCAACACTCAGCCCCAGTCAGCACGGGAGCCTCTCACGGCTTGTACGCTTGCCGGCAGAGGCATATCGGCACCGTCGATCCGCATGATCCGCGCGGTGAGGGAGAAGAGGTACGAGCCATGAGCGAGCATCAGGACGCGCAGGACGGGGCGTCGGAGCGCACCCCCGAGAGCGCGACGGGGCAGCCGGCCGAACCCACGTCGGCAGAGCCCTTATCGGCCGAACCCACGTCGGCAGGGCTCGCACCGGCAGAGCCCGCACCGGCAGGATCCGCACCGGTCGAAACTGCTGCCGAGCAGACCGTCGCTGCGCCGACCGAGGCCGCCGAGGCCACCGCCGTCGAGGCCACGGCGCCCGCGTCCGGCATCCAGCCGACTGCACCTGCTGCACCGGCTGCACCGGCAGCACAGGCTGCACCGGCTGCACCGGGTGCGCCCGTTGAAGAGAGCGCCGTCACCGCGACCGACGTGCTCGCCGCGGTCGACCGCGCCGGCGAGCTGGGCGCCGAGCCGGCGACGAGCGGCCTCGGCCCGGCCGACGACCACGCGGCACCGGCCGCCGCGGAGCCCGTCGGGCACCGGCCGCCGATCGCCGTCCCCGACGAGATGCCGAGCGCGGGTCCGATCCCCGACGCGGTGGCCCTGCCCGCAACTCCCGCGGCGCCGGCCCCTGCGGACGACCGCGTGCTCGTCAGCGCGAGTCATCCTATGGCCGCGCTCTACATGCAGACGCCGATGCCGCCGGACATGCGCGGCAACCGCGGCGCAGGTGTGCTGATCAGCGTGCTCGCGACGCTCGTCTTCGCGCTGCTCTTCGGCGCCGTGCTGCTCTTCTGGGCCGGCGGGCCGGCGCAGCCGGTGCCGGTGCTGATGCAGACGGGGCTCTGGCCGCTCGCGGCAGCGGCGGCCGCGTTCTTCGTCGGCATGGCCCTGCTCGTGCTGATCGTGGGACGCGCAGGCTGGTGGGCCTACGTGCTCGGCGGGTTCTTCGTCGGGGTCCTCGTCTGGCTCGCGACGATCGCCGGGGTGACCTATTCGGTGATCCTGATCAGCGGCACCACGGGGCTCACGCAGATCGTCACGGGCGGGGCGCCGGGCGCCGGCGTCACGGTGCTCGGGCTCATCGCCTTCTACGGGCTCCAGATTCCCGCGATCGCGGCGGGCGTGATCGCCCGCGAGGTCACGGTCTGGTTCGGCGCGTGGATCGGTGCGCGAGGCCGCCGGATGTCGCGGAGCAACGCCGAGGCGCTCGCCGAGTACGAGGCGTCACTCGCCGAGGCGCAGGCGAAGCAGCTGCCGTGAGCGGCGGCGGGCCCGGCGAACGACGTCGCGGGGTGACCCGCGGGTACGTCGTGGGTCTGCTCGTCGCAACCGTCATCGTCGCGGTGGCGCTCGTGGTCGCCACCTGGGGGCTGCTCGGCATGGCGATCGACCGCGAGCCGGTCAGCACGCCGGGCGTGAGCCTTCCCGCAGCCGAGGTGATCGTGCTGTTCGCCCTCGTTGCGCTGGCGGCGGGCCTGTGGAACCAGGCACTCGTCCTGCTCCGCGGGCGACGCCGGCCGCCGTGGGCGCACATCGTCGTGCTCGGCTTCGGAGCATATTTCGTCTGGTGCTTGGGTGGGCTGATCGCGGGTCTCTCGATCGAGGACACCTGGCTGAGCCCGTTCGCCCTCGCCCTCGGCCTCATCTGGGCGCTGTGCTCGCTGCTCTTCTGGGCGGTGCTCGCGCGCCGCGTCTACACCGAGCGCGGGGTGCCGCAGTGGCCGTGGGAGCGGCGCGGTGACGATGAGGGCCCCGACTGGATCGACCACCGGCCCGAGCGCGAAGGCGGCCGGTGAGCACGGGACCGGTTTCGCGCGCGGCGGGCGACTCGATCGAGGATCGGGTTGCCGGCGCCGTCGACGCATGGCTGCGCTGGGTGCCGGGCTGGCAGCCGGGCACGCACCGCGGCCGATCGCGCATGTGCCGCCGCTGCACGGGTTCGCCGGTGCTGCAGGCGGCCGGTATCGAGGGGAGCGTGCCGCATCAGGTGGCTCACGCGCTGACGAGCCGGATGCAGCGGATCATCGACCGCGCGGTCGACGAGTACACGGAGCGCGAACTCCCGCACCTGCAGGCCGAGCTGAGTGGCGAACAGCTGTGGAATACCGGCGGATACGAGCCGGGCGCCGGGCTCGATCCCGAATACGACGGGCTCGACCTCGACCCCGACACCGACGACGAGCAGCCGTTCCTCTTCACACTGGCGGGCCTGGCCGAGGAGACGCGGCCCGAACCGCCGCTGCCCCGGCCGCCGCTGAGCGCCGAGGAGAAAAGGCAGCTGGTGCGCGAGATCGAGCTGGCGGATCGGTTCGCGGACGATGCCGGGAGGCAGCTGTGCTTCGCGATCACCGAGCATCGCGACCGGATCCGCGCCGCGGTCGAGCGATTCGTGGAGCCACAGATCCAGGCGATGCTCGAGGAGCTGAGCCGGCACCTCGAGCCGCCGCGCTGACGGCGGGGCGGGCGTCCGCGGCGGCGCAGTGGAGAAGAGGACCGTCCCGGGCGGTCTGCGGTGAGATATTGCGCAATGCCACCGCTGGCGCGTATAGTTGATTGTTGGTGTGTTCCACCGTCGATCGCTGTGCATGCAGTGAGCGACGAGGGAGCCCCGGCAGGGTTCCTCGGTCTGACCGATACCCCCACGGCATAGCTGCACTCGGTGGCCCGAGCACTCGCAAGGGCAACAGCAGCTCCGCGTCCGCGCAAGCGGGCGCACATGCTTGACCATGTAAGCATTCCTGTCACCGTGCAGGAACAAATAGGAGAATCAGTGCCTACTATTCAGCAGCTGGTTCGCAAGGGGCGCACGCCGAAGGTCTCCAAGACCAAGGCTCCCGCTCTGAAGGCGAACCCCCAGCAGCGCGGCGTGTGCACCCGTGTGTACACGACCACCCCGAAGAAGC
>JAGQTL010000038.1 GCA_020439035.1 Leucobacter sp.
ACGCCGCGCATTGCCAACCGCCTGCTGCGCCGAGTGCGCGACTACAGCCTGGTGCACGCGACACCGGGAGACGTCGATGCCGTGCACGCGGCGCTCACGCTCTACGACGTCGATGCGCACGGGCTCGACCGGCTGGACCGCGAGGTGCTGCGCGCGGTGGTGGAGCGCTTCGGCGGCGGGCCGGTCGGGCTCTCGACGCTGGCCGTCTCCGTTGGGGAGGAGGCCGAGACGATCGAGGCGGTCGTCGAGCCGTTCCTCGTGCGGGCAGGCCTGCTCAGCCGCACGCCCCGCGGGCGCGTGGCGACGCGGCGCGGCTGGGAGCACACAGGTCTCCCGCTCCCCGATGCCCTATAGTCGTAGAGGTTGTGCGCGCTTCCCGCGCGCTGTCGCAGCATGCTGCGATGACTCACGCCCTGAGCGGAAGGACTCTCGTCTCCATGCAGTTGGACCCGATGACTATTGTAATGTTCGGCCTCATCGCCGTGCTCATCATCTTCATGATCCGCAACGGCCGGAAGCGGCAGCAGGCCGCGGCCGAGATGCAGAGCAAGCTGCAGCCGGGCGCCGAGGTGATGCTCCAGTCGGGCATCTACGGCACGGTGGAGGAGGTCGACGAGGCCGAGAACCGCGTGACGCTCCGGAGCGGCACGTCGACGTTCGTCGTGCACCGGAACGCGGTCGCGCAGATCGTCACCGCGGTCGAGGGCGCCGACGAGCCCGAGAGCGACCTCGCGCCCGACGATGATCCCGAGTTCGGCGAGCGGATCGCCGACGCCGATGCCGCCGAGAGCACGAGCATCGAGGCCGACGGGGACGACGATACGGCGTCCAAGGCCTGATCGGAGCCCGGCGACGAACGCCGGTATCCGCACTGACGAACAGCATCACGAGAAAGAAGTCGATTCGTGGCGTCCAATCCCGCAACGAAGCCAGCGCGCCGTTCGCTGATCGCACTCCTGATCATCGTCGTCGCGCTGATCGGCGTCATCTCGATCGGCGTGTTCCGCGGTGAGACGACATGGACGCCGAAGCTCGCGCTCGACCTCCAGGGCGGTACCCAGATCATCCTCGCCGCCCAGCAGTCCACCGGTGAGGCCGTCACGGGCGAGCAGCTGGATCAGGCCGTCGCCATCATCCGTCAGCGCGTCGACGCCTCGGGCGTCTCGGAGTCCGAGATCGCCACGATGGGCTCGCAGAACATCTCGGTATCGATCCCCGGCAAGGCGGATGATGCCACGCTGCAGCGCATCGAGGCATCGGCTCAGCTCGACTTCCGGCCTGTGCTCGCGGTCGCCGACGGCACGAGCGCCGGCACGGTTGAGACGCCCGATGACGACGCGGATGCGGCGGTCGATGGCGATGAGAAGGCGGCGGACACCGAGGACGCGAAGAGCGGAGACGCCGACGCGGCGGGAGACGCCGCGACGGGCGACGAGGGCTCGGACGACTCGACGGATGCGACCGCCGATTCAGCGGTCGACCCCGATCCGATCCCGGATACGGCGTACGACGACGCCTGGCTCACGGAGGGCCTGATCTCGAAGTTCAACGCCTTCGTCTGCACGCCCGACGCGACGCTGGGTCTCAGCGAGGCACCCAGGGATCGGCCGCTGATCACCTGCGATGCCGAGCAGCCGATCAAGTACATCCTCGGCCCGGTCGAGATGGGCGGCGACACGATCGAGGACGCGACCGCGCAGATGGAGACCACCCAGCAGGGTGCGACCACCGGGCAGTGGGCCGTGCAGATGAAGCTGAACGACGAGGGCACGAAGACCTTCGGCGAGATCAGCCAGCGCATGTACGGCGCCGCGTCGCCGCTCAACCAGTTCGCCTTCGTGCTCGACGGGCAGGTGCTCTCGGCGCCGACGATGAATGGCCAGATCCTCAACGGACGGCCCTCGATCACCGGCAACTTCACGCAGGACAGTGCGCAGGTGCTGGCCGACCAGCTGAAGTTCGGGGCGCTCCCGATCGGCTTCACCGTGCAGAGCCAGGAAGACATCTCGGCGACGCTCGGCTCGAACCAGTTGCAGGCCGGCCTGCTCGCCGGCCTCATCGGCCTGCTCCTCGTCGTCGTGTACTCGCTCTTCCAGTACCGCGCGCTGGGTTCGCTCACCGTGATGTCGCTCGTGATCGCGGGCGTGCTCACCTACCTCGCGCTGACCTTCCTCTCGTGGCGGCAGGGGTACCGACTCTCGCTCGCGGGCGTTGCGGGCGTGATCGTCGCGGTCGGCATCACCGCCGACTCGTTCATCGTCTACTTCGAGCGCATCCGGGACGCGCTGCGCGACGGCTTCACCCTCGGCAATGCGGTCGAACAGGGGTGGAAGCGCGCGATCCGCACGATCCTCGCCTCCGACGGCATCAACTTCCTCGCGGCCGCGATCCTCTTCATCCTGGCCGTCGGCAGCGTGCGCGGCTTCGCCTTCACCCTCGGACTGACCACGCTCATCGACATCCTGGTCGTCACCCTGTTCACACATCCGATGATGACGCTGCTCGCCGGGACACGCTTCTACAACGAGGGTCACCGCTTCTCCGGGCTCGATCCGCGCCAGCTCGGTGCCGCCTACCGCGGCCGGGCGCAGTTCCGCGAGCCGGTGGTGGCCAGTCGCGGTGCCGGGAAGAAGAGCGCGGGCGCGGCAAAGGAAGCGCAGCGCCGCCAGACGATCGCGGAGCGCAAGGCCGCCGAGGCGGCCGGGGGCGGCTCCGTCGAAGCTCCGGCCACGACCGGGAAGGAGAGCTGAGATGGCTCGTCGCACATTCGCCGAGTTCGGCAACGCGCTCTACACCGGCGAGAAGTCGTTCGACTTCGTCGGTCGCCGCCGCGTCTGGTACGCGATCGCCGCGGTCCTCATCCTGATCTCGATCGTCGGCCCGCTGCTGCGGGGCGGTTTCACGCTCGGCATCGAGTTCACCGGCGGCAGCCAGTTCCAGGTGCACATCGCCGATGGCCAGGAGCGCGACCAGAACGTCGCGGTCGACGCCGTCGAGTCGGTGCTCCCGGGATCCGCGCCGCGCGTCTCCCTCGTGGGCCAGACCGACATCCGCGTGCAGACCGAGCAGCTCGAAGACTCGGAGTCGCGTCAGCTGCACCAGGCGCTCGCCGACGCCTACGGCGTCGATGAGGCAGAGGTGACCGCCTCGTACATCGGCGCGCTCTGGGGCAAGGACATCACCCGGCAGGCGCTGATCGGCCTGGTCGTGTTCATCCTCTTCGCCGCGCTCGTGATGGCGCTGTACTTCCGCACCTGGAAGATGTCGGTCGCCGCCATGACCGCGCTCTTCCACGACCTCATCATCACGGCGGGCATCTACGGGCTCACGGGCTTCGAGATCACCCCGGCCGCGGTGATCGGCTTCCTGACGATCCTCGGCTACTCGCTCTACGACACCGTGGTGGTGTTCGACAAGATCCGTGAGAACACGTCGCCCGGTGAGCTGACGGAGCGGAGCACGTTCGCGGAAGCCGTGAACCTTGCGGTCAACCAGACCCTGGTGCGTTCGATCAATACCTCGGTCGTCGCGCTGCTGCCGGTCGCATCGATCCTCTTCATCGGCGCATTCGTGCTCGGCGCGGGCACGCTGCGCGACATCGCGCTCGCGCTCTTCATCGGCATCCTCGTCGGCGCGTATTCGACGATCTTCATCGCAGCCCCGGTCTATGCGCAGCTGCGCGTGAACGAGCCCGCGATCAAGAAGCATGACGCCAAGGTCCTCCGAATCCGGGAGCGCGAGGCCGCGGACGCCGAAGATGCGCAGGAAGACGCGGACGAAGCGGTAGTGTAGCCTCATCCGATCGCGTAGAGGGAGGTGACGCATGTCGACGGCCGACACTCCTTCCAACAGCTCCGGATCCCGGCTCGGGCTCGTCTCGCGTCTCTTCTCGCGAAGCTCTTCGCCGGGGGCCGTGGATCAGCTGATCCGCACCGTGCGCAGCGGCTGGCCCAAAGCCGACCTCTCGGTGATCGAGCGCGCCTACCGCGTGGCCGAGCACGCGCATCGCGACCAGCGCCGCCGGAGCGGTGAGCCCTACATCACCCACCCCATCGCGGTCGCGCAGATCCTCGCCGAACTGGGCGTCGCCCCGGTCGTGATCGCCGCGGCACTGCTGCACGACACGGTCGAGGACACGGACTACTCGCTCGAACAGCTCACGGCTGAGTTCGGCGAGGAGATCGCGATGCTCGTCGACGGGGTGACGAAGCTCGACAAGGTGAAGTACGGAGACTCGGCGCAGGCCGAGACCGTGCGCAAGATGATCATCTCGATGTCGCGCGACATCCGCGTCATCGTGATCAAGCTCGCCGATCGACTGCACAACGCGCGCACCTGGGGCTTCGTACCCGCCGAGTCGGCGAAGCGGAAGGCACAGGAGACGCTCGAGATCTACTCGCCGCTGGCCTCGCGGCTCGGGATCCAGTCGATGAAGACGGAGCTCGAGGATCTCTCCTTCGCCGTGCTGAAGCCCAAGCTCTACGCCGAGATCGAGAATCTCGTGAGCCAGCGCAACCCGAAGCGCGAGGAACTCGTGGGCAAGGTGATCAGCGCCATCAACGAGGATCTGCGTGACGCGCGGATCCGGGGCGAGGTCACCGGGCGGCCGAAGGAGCTCTACTCGATCTACCAGAAGATGATCGTGCGCGGTCGCGACTTCGACGACATCTACGACCTCGTCGGCATCCGCGTACTCGTGCATTCGATCCGCGATTGCTATGCGGTGCTCGGTGCGGTGCATGCGCGGTGGACGCCGATTCCCGGCCGCTTCAAGGACTACATC
>JAGQTL010000039.1 GCA_020439035.1 Leucobacter sp.
CCCCGCGCGCCACGGCGAGCTGGCGCCCGGTGAGCGGGGGCGGCGGTTCGTCCGGCGCCGGGAGCAGCGCGCCGACCCGCGCGGCCACCGTGAGCCGGCTCGCCGCGCCGAAGGCGGTGAGCACCCGCGAGACGTGCGCGCGCACCGTGTGCGGCGAGAGGAACAGCGTCGCGGCGATCTCGGCGTTGCTGAGGCCCGCGGCGATCAGCATCGCGACATCGAGTTCGCGGGCGGAGAGCCCCGTCAGCTCATCGCCCAGGGCCGGGCCCAGGCGGCGGCCCGCGCTGCGCATCTCGATCGCCGCATCCCGTCGCGCCGCCCGGTGGCCGCTCGCATCGCTGAGGAGCAGCAGCTTGCTCAGCCCGGCCGCGGCCTCGCCGGGCCGCTGTGCCGCGACGCGCGCGCGGGCGGTGAGGATCTCGGCCTCGGCGGCTTCGATCTGCCGCCCCTCGCGCTCGGCCAGGGTGGCCGCGCGCTCGGCCTCGGCGATCGCGCGCTCCGGGTCGCCCTCGAGCAGTCGGACGCGGCTGCGCATGCGGTGGATCGAGGGCTGGGCGATCCGGGAGCCCTCCGAGGCCTCGGCCAGCTGCAGCCACGCCTCCGCCGCGCCGGGATCCTGCTCGAGCACGGCGAGCGAGACGAGGATCTCGAGGCTGATGGCGTCGTCGACGATCGTGAGCGGGCCGCAGGCCCGTGAGCGGTGCACGAGGCGCGCGGCACCCATGACGTCGCCGAGGGCGAGGTAGCCGTAGGCCGCGAGCAGCAGCGTGCCCGAGGCGAGGTAGTTGCGCCCGCCCAGCTCCGCGACGCGCAGCCGCGCGGTCAGGCTGCGCGTGAGCTGCCGCTCGTCGGCGTTGGCGGCGATCAGGAGCCGCGTGGCGAGCACGAGCTGCACGAAGCCGTGCGGCACGCGGTCGCGGCGCAGATCATCGTAGAGGTCGGTGGCTTCGCGCTGCGCCTCGCTGACCCGACCGTGGTAGAAGAGCGCGCGAACGCGCATGATCGCGGCGAACACGCGGAGTTCCGCATACCGATCGTCGGGCCCGGCAGCGGCCCGCGCCACGCGTCCGACGCCGCGGGAGACGAGTGCGGCCGCGGCCGACACGTGCCCCGCGGCGAGGTGCGCTTCGGCGAGCTGGTACTGGAGGAAGCTCGTGACGAATGGCGCGGCGTCGGCCCGTTCAATGATGCCGGGGAGCTCGCCCAGACGATCGGCATCGCCGAGCTCGGCGTCGCTCGGCCCGGCCGCGGGGTCGACGGCAAGCGCCAGTGCCCCCGCGACGCCGGCGAACGCCCAGTCCAGGAGTGTGCCGGAGGCCCCGGCCGCCCGCACGGCCTCGGCGGCCAGCTCCCGCGTGCGGCCGGGCTGCAGCGCGTGGAACGCCGCAATGGCGGCCAGGCTCAGATTGACAGTCGGATCGGCTTCCCGCGCAGCGCGCTGCTCGGCCTCGTCGAGCGCGGCTTCCGGGCGATTCTCGTGGATCGCGCCGAGCAGGGCGTTGACGCCCGCCCGAGCGGCGTCAGATGACGGATCCGGTGTACTTCTCACCCGGTCCGCTCCCCGGAGCGTCAGGGATGGGGGAGGCCTCGCGGAACGCGAGCTGCACCGATCGCAGGCCGTCGCGCAACGGACGTGCATGCGAGTCGCTGATGTCGGGCGATCCCGCCGTGATAAGCCCGGCGAGCGCGTTGATGAGCTTGCGGGCCTCGTCGAGATCGGTCTGCGTCTCGGGGTCGTCGGCGAGGCCGCACTTGACCGCTGCGGCGCTCAGCAGATTGACTGCGGCGGTCGTGATCACCTCGACCGCCGGCACGTCGGCGATGTCGCGCGCGGCCTGTGCGACCTGCTCGTCCTCGGAGAGGTCTTGGGGATCGACCTCGGGCGCGATGGCGTGCAGCGCGGCCGGGTCGTCGGCTGCGGGGTCTGCGGTGTTCTCTGCGGATCGGTTCGGCGTATGATGCACGGCATCAGTCTAGTGGGATCGCCGACCTTGGCACGGCCACGGAGATCTGCTAGTATCTAGAAGGTTCGCGGTCCTTTTCCGCGAACTCGGAAGCGGAGAGACTCCCACCCGCGGTCGACTGCGATCCCGAAGTATTTCGGTTCGTCGCACAGATCATCGGGTCGTTGGCACCCCGCCGCGTGAAGGTTCAGACCTCAGCGCGGCAGCAGTCGAAGGGTGCGGAACGCGCGTGCGCGATCCTCGACCTCTGCTTGCGAGCCCCGGCGTGACTCCACGATCCCGGGAAGATCCACAGCATCGAGACAGAGGAGCCGGCGATCAGCGATCCCCGTACCAATGACAGAATCCGCGCCCCCAAGGTGCGACTTGTTGGCCCGAGCGGCGAACAGGTCGGGGTGGTGCCGATCGACAAGGCGCTGCGCCTCGCGCAGGACGCCGACCTCGATCTGGTCGAGGTTGCACCGAACTCCGATCCGCCCGTTGCGAAGATCATGGATTTCGGCAAGTTCAAGTACGAGGCCGCGCAGAAGGCGAAGGAAGCCCGCCGCAACCAGGCGAACACCGTGCTCAAGGAGGTGCGCTTCCGTCTGAAGATCGACAAGCACGACTACGAGACGAAGACCAAGCGTGCGATCGGCTTCCTGCAGCAGGGCGACAAGGTCAAGGCGATGATCCAGTTCCGCGGCCGCGAGCAGTCGCGACCGGAGCTCGGCGTGCGCCTGCTGCAGAAGTTCTCGGAGGACATCGTCGAGTTCGGCACGGTCGAATCCAACCCGCGCATCGACGGCCGCAACATGGTCATGGTCATCGCTCCGCTGAGGAACAAGAGCGAGGCCAAGGCCGAGCAGAACGCCCGTCGCGCCGAGGAGAAGGCGACGCGTCGAGCGGAGAAGTCCACCGACGGCGGCGATGCGGAGCACCCCGCCGAATAGCACACTCGCGGCCTGCGGGCCGCCTGACACACGTTGTCGCTCCGGCGACGCGCACCACAACAAGGAGAAGAGATGCCCAAGCAGAAGACCCATTCGGGGGCCAAGAAGCGCTTCAAGGTGACCGGTACCGGGAAGCTGATGAAGCAGCAGGCCGGCATGCGCCACAACCTCGAGGTCAAGGCCTCGAAGCGCAAGCGCCGCCTGAACGCCGAGCAGGTGCTCTCGGCCGGTGACGTCAAGCAGGCCAAGAAGCTGCTGGGCCGCTGAGCGGCGCGCATCCAGATTTCGAAGATCTCGTAAGGAAGAACTGAAATGGCAAGAGTCAAGCGGGCCGTCAACGCCCACAAGAAGCGTCGCGTCATCCTCGAGCGCGCCGAGGGCTACCGCGGGCAGCGTTCGCGCCTGTACCGCAAGG
>JAGQTL010000310.1 GCA_020439035.1 Leucobacter sp.
CGCACCCACCACTACCCGTTCCGCCTGATCGCGCCGGGCACGCTGATCGATTACGTGCAGAAGCTCTGCGACAGCGAGGGCGTCGAGATCGAGCCGGGGGTGCTGCCGCTCGTCGTTCGTTCCGGCGGCGGTTCGGTGCGCGATACGCTCAGCATCCTCGATCAGTTGATCGCGGGCAGCGACTCCGCCCGCGTCACGCTCGAGCGCGCGAGCGGGCTCCTCGGCTTCACGAGTGCCGAGCTGATCGACGGCGTGGTGCTCGCGCTGGCGCAGGCCGATGCCGCGGCGGCGTTCGACGCGGTCGATCGGGTGGTGCAGACCGGGCAGGATCCGCGCCGCTTCGTCGAGGATCTGCTCGAGCGGCTGCGCGATCTCATCGTGGTCGCCGCGACGACGGTGCAGGGCGCCTCCGCGGTGTTCCGCGGGGTGCCGGAAGACCAGTTGCAGCGCATGTTCGAGCAGGCGCAGCTCTTCGGCGCCGACCGGCTCTCGGGCGTCGCGGACACCGTGAGCGACGCGCTCGATCGCATGACCGGTGCGACCGCACCGCGGCTGCACCTCGAGCTCATGGTGGCTCGCGCGCTCGTCGCCCAGGCGGCCGGCGCGGCGCAGCCCGCGGATCGATCAGTGGTACAGCCCGAGCGGCAGCCGGCGGCATCGCCCTCGGCGCCGCCGGCTGAACAGCCCGCTGCCTCCGCGCCGGTTCCCCCGGCGCCCGGCCCGCGGCCCGATGCCGCTGCGGAGCGGCAGCCACAGCCGCAGCCGAGTTCGGCCCCGACTTCCGAGCCCGTTCCCGGATCTCAGCCCGACGAGGCGATCGACGTGATCGCGGCGATGAAGTCGGCGCGCGAGTTCTTGAACGGCGGCGGAGCAAAGGCGCCCATGGTGCCGCTCGGCGGCCATGCGCCGGCGGCCACCGAGTACCAACCGTCCGGTGCGGATGCGAGCAGCCCGGCCGGGACGCAGACCGGCGAGGCGCATGCGGCGTCGACGCCCCCTGCGGGAGATTCTTCGGCCGAGGGTGCGGCCGGCGACTCGGCCGTCCCAGTCTCGGACGCGGCGCTCGAGTTCGACGAGCTGCGCGAGCTGTGGCCCGAGCTGCTCGACGAGCTGCTCGAGAGCGACCGCGAGGCATGGAACGCGGTGAAGTCGGTGCAGCCGCTTGCCTTCGACGGTCAGGTGCTGACCGTCGGTCTCGTGTCGCGCAGCGATCTCGAGGTGTTCAAGAGCTCCGGCGCCGGCCCGCTGCGCGAGGCCATCGTTGCGGCGACGGGCGTCAGCGTGAAGTATCGACCCCAAGAGGTTTCCGCGGTGGCGCAGCCCAACGCGAGCCGCGAGGCCGCCGGAGCGGCACCCGAACCCGGGCCTGAAACGGCAGCCGAAACCGCGGCCGAATCGGGCGACGGGGAGCCCTCTCCAGCGGCTGATCTTGCTTCCCCGGCCGGCGGAGTCGTCGAGCGGCAGGGCCCACCCGGCCCGGCGGGCCCGGGCAGCGCGGCCGCGTCCGACGCTCTGCCCGAGCCGGAGCCTGCTCAGCGCGCCGAGCCCGACCCCGAGCCCGAGCCCGAGCCCGAGCCCGAGCCCGAGCCCGAGCCCGAGCCCGAGCCCCGGAGTAGTCGGTACGGAGAGTCGGTCGTCCGGGAATTGCTGGGCGCCAGATTCATCGAGATGCGGCCGTTGCCGCGAAGCGAGGAGTAGACGGTGTACGACGGCATCGTGCAAGATCTGATCGACGAATTCGGCAGGCTGCCCGGCATCGGGCCGAAGTCGGCTCAGCGCATCGCGTTCCATATCCTGCAGACCCAGAGCTTCGACGTCTCGCGCTTGGCCGAGCTGCTGACCGTGGTGCGCGAGCGGGTGCGCTTCTGCGAGGTGTGCGGCAACATCACCGAGGAGGAACGCTGCGCGATCTGCCGTGATCCCCGCCGCGACCGCACGCTCATCTGCGTGGTCGAAGAGCCGAAGGACGTCGTCGCCATCGAGCGCACACGCCAGTTCCGCGGCCTCTACCACGTGCTGGGCGGTGCGATCAGCCCGATCGACGGCGTGAAGCCCGAAGACCTCTCGATCACGCAGCTCATGCGCCGGCTCTCCGCGGGCGCGGTGCCCGAGAGCGGTGACGAGCCGGTGCGCGAGGTCATCATCGCGACCGATCCGAACCTCGAGGGAGAGGCGACCGCCGCCTACCTCTCCAGGCTCCTGAGCGCCATCGAGATCCCGGTCTCGCGGCTGGCCTCCGGGCTGCCCGTGGGCGGCGATCTCGAGTTCGCCGACGAGGTGACGCTCGGCAGAGCCTTCGAGGGCCGCACCAAGCTCGTCTGACCCCGCATGCGCGGCGCGATAGACTAGATCCTCGCATATATTTCGCGTCGCAACGCTGGAGGCCCCGTGGCATTGATCGTGCAGAAGTACGGCGGATCGTCGGTCGCCGATGCCGCGAGCATCAAGCGCGTGGCGAAGCGCATCGCCGAGACCCGCCGCGCAGGCAATGACGTGGTGGTCGCGGTGAGCGCGATGGGCGACACGACCGACGAGCTGCTCGA
>JAGQTL010000311.1 GCA_020439035.1 Leucobacter sp.
GCCTACTTCATGAAGTCGCCGCCCGTGCAGAAGGCGGACCACACGGCGAGGGAAGAGCTCGAGGCGTTCCTCGCCGAGGCCTGACCCGCCCGCCCCCGCGTCCCTCGCATCCCCCGCGTCGCATCCCTCCGCCTTCCCCTCTCCCCCACCCAGGCTTCGTTCGTCAGTTTGATGCACAACCGCACGACATAGGCCATCGAAGTGACGGATGAAACGACGTCACGCGCGCCTGCGGCGGATCAGGGCAGCGCACAGCGGGATCGCCCGCGCCCCGGCCGGCGCCGAGCCGCCGCTACCGACCCAGCCGCCGCCGGCGCGTCGAGTAGTCGCGCAGCGCGCGCAGCAGGTCGACTTCGCGAAGGTCGGGGTAGAGCGCCTCGACCACGTAGAACTCCGAGTACGCCGACTGCCAGATCATGAAGTCGCTGAGCCGCTGCTCGNNGAAAACCCGACAGCCGCTGCTCGCCCGAGGTGCGGATCACGAGATCCGGATCGGCCTGTCCGCGCGTCCACAGATGCGCACCGATGGTCTCGGGGGTGAGTCGCTCGGCCAGCGTCTCGATCGTGCCGCCCGCTGCCTGATGCTCGGCGATGACGCTGCGCATCGCCGCCGTGATCTCGCTCCGACCGCCGTAGCCGACCGCGAGGTTGATGTGCAGGCCGCTCCGATCCGCCGTCGCGGCCTCGGCCCGTTCGAGCGCATCGACCAGTTCGGGAGCGAGCAGCTCCGAACTGCCGACGTGCTTCACCCGCCATCCCGGCACCGCGCTCAAGTCATCCGCGAGCGTCGCGATGATGCCGAAGAGGTCCCGCAGCTCCGCGCTATCGCGGCCGCCCAGATTATCGGTCGAGAGCAGATAGAGCGTGACCACGCGCACACCGGCCGCCTCGCACCAGCCCAGGAACTCCGGGATCTTGCGCGCCCCGGCGCGGTGCCCAACGCTGACGCGCTCCTGCAGCCGCTGCTTCGCCCACCGACGGTTGCCGTCGACGATGACCGCGATGTGGTGCGGAACACGCGCGGGGTCGATCTCCCGGCGCAGGCGGCGCTGGTACAGGCGGTACAGCAGCCCGGGCCGCGGCGCGGTTCGCTCGACGTTCACCCTGCGAGTGTATCGAGTGCGATCCGGCACTCGACGATCGTGCGGGCGAGCCGCCTCACCCGGCTGGATGTGCTCAGCGCAGATAGACGGGGTCGAGCGAGATGAGGAGCGCAGCGGTCCAGTGGCACAGGAACGCCAGCACGGTGAGCGCGTGGAAGATCTCGTGGAAGCCGAAGATCCCGGGGATCGGGTTCGGGCGCTTCAGTCCGTAGACCACCGACCCCAGCGTGTACAGGAGACCGCCAACGATGACGAGAATCATCGTCGCCGGGTTCGCGTTGAAGATATCGACGAGGAACATCACGGCGGCCCAGCCGAGCAGCACGTAGAGCGGCACGTAGAGCCACCGCGGCGCCCCGATCCAGAACACGCGGAAGCCGATCCCGAGCAGCGCCCCGGCCCAGACGAGCACCAGGAGCAGGATGCCCTTGGGAAGCGGGAGCGCGAGCAGCGCGATCGGCGTGTAGGTTCCCGCGATGAGCAGGAAGATGTTCGCATGGTCGAGCCGGCGGAACACCCGTTTGGTCGCGGGCTTCCAGTTGAAGCGGTGGTAAAGCGCCGAAACGCCGAAGAGCAGCATGCTCGTGAGCATGTAGACGGCGGCCGCCCACTTGGCGACGGCGCCGTGCGCCAGGCTGATGAGCACGATGCCCGCGGCGACCGCGATCGGGAAGGTCGCCGCATGGATCCATCCCCGCCATCTCGGCTTGGTCTCGGCGGACGCATCTCCCTTCGGGCCGGCCGCACCGTGCCGCGTCAGCGCGTCGTCGAGGAGGGGCAGCGAGAGGCTCTCCGGATCGGGAAACGGCTGGGGTGGGCGAGGCGTCATGATTCGAGTGTACGAATGACACAGTTTCGGTGCTACATATATGTGCGAATCCTCAGTCGTTTCCCACTCGGCCGCGGCTCAGTCGTCCGGGTGCGCGGGCGCCCTGAGCAGTTCGAGCACCGCATCGCCGTAGCGGTCGAGCTTCGCCTGCCCGATACCGGTGATCGAGAGCAGCCCCGGGCGATCGCCCGGCCGATGCACCGAGAGGGCGCGCAGGGTCGCGTCGCCGAAGACGACGTAGGGAGGAACCCCCTGCTCACGCGCTTCATCGCGGCGCCAGGCCCGGAGCCGCTCGAAGGTGTCGAGCTGCGCAGCATCCAGGTTGGCTTCCGCCGCCACCCGCCGGCCTGCGCGG
Source organism: Leucobacter sp. (assembly GCA_020439035.1). Classification (GTDB taxonomy): domain Bacteria; phylum Actinomycetota; class Actinomycetes; order Actinomycetales; family Microbacteriaceae; genus Leucobacter. The sequence continues at coordinate 2,288 of JAGQTL010000311.1, forward strand.
GCCGCACCCCCTCGGCGCGCGATCACCTCTTCCCGCATGCGCACCGGCTCATCCCCGCGAAGTATCGGTTTCGCCGCATCCGTCGGCACGAGCACACCCCATTCGCCGCGGCTGTCGAGCGCGCCGATCGCCAGCAGGTGCCGGACAACGCCGCGCCACTGGGCGACCGAGAGATCCGCGCCGATGCCCCAGGTCGAGAGCTCATCGAGTCGCAGCGCCCGGCTGCGCTCGCTCTCGGTGCCGCGCAGCACGTCGATGTGCTGCCCGGCCGCGAAGGTGCGGCCCCGCTCCTTGCCGATGCGCACGACCGTCGAGAGCAGCTTCTGCGCCGGGATCGTCGCGTCCCAGAGTGCCGGCGGGTCGAGGCAGACGTCGCAATTGCCGCACCCGGACGTGCCGGATCCCTCTTCGCCGAAGTACTCGAGCAGGTACCGGCGACGGCAGGTCGTCAACTCGCACAGCGCGAGCATCTGGTTGAGATGCGCGAGCTGATTGCGCTTCGTCGCGTCGTCACCGTCACCTCGTTCGATCAGCTGCCGCTGCTGCACGACATCGGCCAGCCCGTATGCCATCCAGGCCTCCGCGGGCTCGCCGTCGCGGCCGGCCCGCCCGGTCTCCTGGTAATACCCTTCCACCGACTTCGGCAGGTCGATGTGCGCGACGAAGCGCACATCGGG
>JAGQTL010000003.1 GCA_020439035.1 Leucobacter sp.
CACGAACGCGCGGTACTGCCGCGCGTTCGCCGAGCCCATCGCCTCGGGCGCCAGCCAGGCGAGCGCGTGCGGCACCATGACCGTCGTCTGCGAGACGTCGTGATCCCCGCGCGTACGCAGGGCGATCATCGGCGTTGGGGCGTGCACCATCTCGCCGTCGAGGGGGCGGGCGGTCACCCCCGCCCGCCAGAGCACCGGCAGGATGGCCGAGTTCAGGGGCAGTCGTTCCGTGCTGGCGCGGGCGTTCTCGAACACGGGGGCGGTCCGATCCGCTGCGACGAGCAGCCGGGCGCTGCATCCGCGGGGGGCGTTCTCGGCGACGGCGCGGGTGAGCTCGCGGGCGGCTTCGGCGTGCACGGCCGCTTCGGCGTCGGGGAACGGCTCGCCGATGAGCGTCAGGGTGGCCATCTTCCTCCTCGGCGCTCAAGGAAATGCTCGATCCTTCCAGTCTAGCCAATAGAATGGCCCGCCGATCGCGCCGGTGCATTCGGGCCCGCTCGGCGGGTTCGAAGGATCGCATCGCACGCCCGGCATACCCTAGAACCCATGCGTGTACTCCTCACCGGCGGTGCCGGGTATATCGGCTCGCACACCGCCCTGGTGCTGCTCGAGCGCGGGTACCGGGTCGTCGTGCTCGATGACTTCTCGAACAGCAGCGTCGAGGCGGTTCGCCGCGTCGAGGAGCTGACGGGGGAGACGATCCCGCTGATCGAGGCCGACCTCGCGGCGCCGGGCGCCGCGGCCGTGCTTTCGGGTGTGGACTTCGACGCGGTGATCCATTTCGCGGGCCTGAAGGCGGTGGGCGAGTCGGTGCAGCAGCCCGTCCGCTACTATCGCACGAACCTCGATTCGACTCTGAACCTCCTCGACCTCATGGCCGAGCGCGGCGTGGCGAAGCTCGTCTTCAGCTCGAGCGCCACGGTCTACGGCGATCCGCGCTACCTGCCGCAGGACGAGCAGCACCCGGTCGGCGTGGGCCTCACGAACCCCTACGGCTGGTCGAAGGCGATGAACGAGCAGATCATCCGCGACGCACAGGCCGCCCGCCCCGAACTCGCCGCCGCGCTGCTGCGCTACTTCAACCCGGTGGGCGCGCACCCCTCGGGGCGCATCGGCGAGGATCCCGCCGGCATCCCCAACAACCTCATGCCCTACATCGCCCAGGTCGCGGTCGGCGCGCGCGAGCGGCTCAGCGTGTTCGGCGACGGCTACCCCACGGTCGACGGCACGGGGGTGCGCGACTACATCCACGTGATGGATCTCGCCGAGGGGCACGCCGCGGCGCTCGAGCATCTGACGTCGGGGGTGACGGCCTACAATCTCGGCTCGGGCACGGGCTCCAGCGTGCTCGAGGTCGTGCGCGCGTTCGAGGCGGCCTCGGGCAGGCCGGTGCCGTACGAGATCGTCGCGCCGCGGGCGGGCGACGTCGCCGAGACGGTCGCCGACCCGCGGAAGGCCAACGAGGAGCTGGGCTGGCGCACGACGCGCACGCTCGCCGAGGCGTGCCGCGACAGCTGGGCGTGGCAGTCGTCGAACCCGCACGGCTACCGCGCGGAGCGCACCGCATGAGCATCGAGCTCGAGCGCCCGCTGCGCAACCCCGATGTCGCCTCGGCGCCGCTCATGGACAAGCGCGCCCGCTGGCTCGTGGTGCTCGGCTTCGTGCTGCCGGGCAGCGCGCAGGTGCTCGCCGGGAACCGCCGGCTCGGGCGCTTCGGCCTCGCGGCGACCCTGCTGCTCGTGCTCGTCGCCGGGCTGAGCCTCGCGGGGCTCACCTGGGCCCGCGCCGAGACGATCTCGGTCTTCACCAACCCGATCGTGCTGCTCGTGCTGCAGGTGCTGATCGTCGCCTACGCCGTGCTCTGGCTGATCCTCGGTTTCGATACCCTGCGACTCACGCGCCCCGTGCGGGTCTCGACGAGGTGGCGCGCCCCGGTGGCGCTGCTCTCGGTCATCCTCACGCTCGCGCCGGTGACCGGGGCGGCGTGGGCCGCGACGTCGGTCGGGGCCCTGCGCGACGCGATCGGCGGCATCTTCGGCCCCGGCGCGCCCGCGGTCGAGCCGGTCGACGGCCGCTACAACATCATGCTGCTCGGCGCCGACGCGGGCGCGGATCGCGACGGGCTGCGCCCCGACAGCATCTCGCTCATCAGCGTCGACGCCGAGACGGGCCGCGCGGCCATGGTCGGCCTGCCGCGAGAGCTGCACAACATGCCGTTCCCCGAGACCTCGCCGATGCACGAGATGTTCCCGAACGGCTTCGGCGTGGGCCCCAACGTGTTCGGCGACGGTGGGGGCTGCCTGACCACCTGCTACCTGAACGCGGTCTTCACCGAGCTCGAGATCGCGCCGGGCAACGAGGTCTATGACGGCCTCTACGCCGAGGCGGTGTCGCGCGGCTCGTCGCCCGGCATCGAGGCGACGAAGGACGCCGTATCCGGCGCCACCGGGCTCACGGTGCAGTTCTACGTACTCATCGACATGAAGGGGTTCGAGAAGCTGATCGACGCGCTGGGCGGCGTCACCGTAACGGTCGACGAGCGCCTCCCCATCGGCGGCGACCAGTACGGCAACAACGTCGACGGCTACATCGAGCCGGGCACGCAGAAGCTCGACGGCTACCACGCCCTGTGGTTTGCGCGCTCGCGCTACGGCTCGGCCACCGGCGACTACGCGCGGATGGAGCGGCAGCGCGAACTGCAGGCGGCGATCCTCGCGCAGATGAACCCGGCCAACGTGCTGCTGCGCTTCCAGGAGGTCGCCGCGGCCGGCAAGAGCGTGGTCCAGACCGACATCCCCGATTCGATGCTCGGCCGCTTCGTCGACCTCGCGGCGAAGGCGCGCGAGTTCACGCCCGTCAGCGTGAACCTGGTGCCGCCGAAGATCGATCCCGAATACCCCGACTACACGAAGGCGCACAAGATGGTCGCGCGGGCCGTGAAGAAGGCCTCGCCGCCCGCAGAGGAGGAGGCCGACGGGTAGCCGCCGGCCTGGGAGGGCCGCGGCGCGTCGCGGTCTAGACTGGGCTGGGTTCGATCGCGCGGGGTTCGATCGAGCGGCGGCGGCCGTTTCCGGCAGACAGGGGTGAAGAGCGTGCGCGTGACCGCGGTGATGGTGGCCTACAACCGGCGCGAGCTGCTCGGCGAGGCCCTCGCGGCGCTGGCCGCGCAGTCGAGGCCGGTCGATCGCCTGATCGTGGTCGACAACGCCAGCGACGACGGGTCGGGCGAGTTCGCCGCGGAGCAGCTCGCGGCCGGTGGCGACTGGGGCGAGCGCGCGCGACTGATCCGGCTCGGCGAGAACACGGGCGGCGCCGGCGGCTTCGCCGTGGGGATCGCCGCGGCGGTGGCCGATCCGGATGTCGACTGGGTGTGGGTGATGGACGACGACACGGTGCCCGGGCCCGACGCCCTCGCCGGCGCGCTCGCCGCGCACGAGCGCTACCGGGAGACGGGCCAGGACGACTTGGCCGTCATGGGCTCGCGCGTGGTCTGGGTCGATGGCGACGACCACCCGATGAACACGCCGAAGGCGAAGATCGGCGCCTCGGCCGCGGAGCGCGAGCGCGCGGCGGCCGTCGGCGGCATGGAGATCAGGTCGATCTCGTTCGTCTCGGCGTTCCTGCGCGCGGCGCGCGTGCGAGAGCTCGGCCTGCCGATCGCCGACTACTTCCTCTGGAACGACGACTTCGAGTTCTCGGCTCGCCTGCTGCGCGGTGCGCGCGGGCTGTACGTGCCCGGCTCGGTCGTGACGCACAAGACGAAGCTGCGCGGCTCGAGCGACGCCGACCCCGGCCCGAGGTTCTTCTTCGAGGTGCGCAACAAGCTCTGGGTCTTCCGCGTGAGCCGCGCGCTCGGCCCGCGCGACAAGTTCCTCTACATCGGCGCTACGGCGCGGCGCTGGGTGCGCACGCTGCGCGCCGCCGAGAACCGCGCCCAGTTGCGCGACTGCCTGCGCCGCGGTTGGCGCGAGGGCTGGGGGCGACGGCCCCGCCCGTCCGCCGACGTGCTGGCGAGCGCGGGTGTGCCCGAAGACGTGATGCGCGAGATCCAGCGCCTCGAGCGCTGAGGCCCCGCCGCGCGCACCGGGCATCGGGCCGCGGATCGGTAGGCTGGGTGGGCAATGAACGACAGCATGCAGGATCGCGCGGCCGACGGCTTCACGCTGCTCCTGCCCGTGTACGCGAAGGATCGCCCGGAGTTTCTGCGCCTCGCCTTCGAGAGCTCGGTGCAGGGCCAGACGCTGGCACCCGCCGCGGCCGTGATCGTGCAGGACGGGCCGGTGCCCGAGGCGCTCGCCGCCGAACTGCGCGCGCTCGTGCGGGCGAGCCCGATCCCGGTCGAGATCGTCGCGCTGCCCGAGAACCGCGGCCTGACCGCGGCGCTGACCGCCGGGCTCGCCGCCTGCCGCACCGAGGTCGTGGCGCGCATGGACGCCGACGACGTGTCGGAGCCCGAGCGATTCGCCCGCCAGTGGGCGCTGCTGCGCGAAGGCTACGACCTCGTCGGCACCGGCATGGCCGAGTTCGAGGATGACCCGCGAACGGTCAGCGCGGTCCGCGTGCCGCCGGTCGGTGCCGAGCGCATCCGCGACCACGCGCGCACGCACAACCCGTTCAACCATCCGACGATGATGTACCGGGTCGCCGCGGTCGAGGCGGCGGGCGGCTATCAGCCGTTCGGCAAGATGGAGGACTACTGGCTCGGGGTGCGCCTGATCGACAGCGGCGCGCGCGTCGAGAACATCGCGGAGCCGCTGCTGAAGTACCGCGTGGGCGCGGGCGCCTTCGCCCGCCGCGGCGGATGGGCCGAGGCCCGCACCGAGTGGCGGCTGCAGCGGGAGCTGCGGCGCATGGGGTTCGTGACGACGGGGGAGTATCTGCGCAACGTCGCGATCAAGGGCACCTACCGGCTCATGCCGGCGGGGATGAAACGCGTGCTGTTCCGGCGCTTCGTCGCCGGCGGCCTGCCGGCCGACCGGGCCTGATCCGCGCCGTCACTTTTTCGTGAACTTCACCTTGCCGGTCTTCGACACGGTGAGGGTGCCCTTCGAGAACTTGATCGTGCTCGAGCCGTCCTTCGCGAACTTCTGCGCTGCCGTCGGCCAGCCCCAGCCGCTCGTCTGCGGGCCGCCGCCCGTGAAGTACGCCGTCGTGGCCACGCTCTTGGCCAGCAGCACGGTCTTCTTCGGCCCGATGAAGACGTAGTGCTTCTGGTATCGCTGGTAGCTGCCGTCGGCGAGCACCACCGTGTTCTTGATCGGGTAACCGATGCTCGCCTTCGTGCCGCCGTTCGCGAGCCATTCCTTGTACATGGCGGTCGTGACGAGCGCGGTGGTGCCCGTCTTCGTGTTCGCGATCACGTAGCCGTTCGAGAGCTTCAGGCGCATGCCGTTCCGGATCGACGACTGGCCGAGCAGAGGCCAGCCGAAGACGCTCGCCGGGCCGTCGGCCGCGAGGTACTTCTTGGTGAGCGCGTCGCGCTTGAGGGTGATGCTCGTCTTCGGCCCCCAGAAGATGGCGTACTTCTTGTAGAGCTGGTATTCGCCATCGGCCAGCACCCGCGTGTTCGAGGTGGGGAATCCGATGGTCGAGCCCGCCGAGAACTTCTTGATCCAGTGCGTGTAGGCGCCGTCGGTGAGGAATCTCACCTTGCCCGCCGCCTCGTCGGAGACGGCCGTGCCAGTGGTGAATGCGCGCGTGCGGCCGCCCGCGAGCTTCTCCTCGTCGCCCACCGGCCAGCCCCAGGCGCCCGACGGCCCCTTGGCCGTGAGGTAGGCGGTGCGGATCGCGCCGTTGCGGAGGAACCACTGCGTCTTCTTCGAGAGGTAGAACAGCGTGCCCTTGTCGGTGTGGCGCAGCCAGGTGCCCGCCGCCGTATCGATCGGCTTCGCGTCGGCGCGGTAGAAGCCGATCGCGCTGTAGCCGCCGAACGACTCCCACTCCGCCTTCTCCGCGGCGGTAAGCTCGACGCTGAACGCGCCGGTGGCCATGATGGTGAGCCGTTCGAAGGTCTGGCTCGCGGCTTTCGTGGAGCCGATGAGCGGATCTTCCATCGGCCACCCGTAGGGGCCGGCCGTGATCTGGCTCGACAGGGGGTAGCCCTTGATCTCGCGCGACGGGTCGCCGCTCTTCTTCCACACCTCGTAGACGGGGGCCGGGATGAAGCGGATGCCGTTCAGGAGCGCCGTGCGGGCGATCGCGGTGCCGTTCTGGAACGTGATGGCGCGGTAGCTGGGTCCGTCTTCCTCGCTCGCGATGAAGCCCCAGGGGCCGGCCGCGCCGCCGCTTTCGAGGTAGTCGTCGGCCCAGGTGTCGCTCGCATGTTCGGTGCTGTTCTGCACGCCGTAGGTTTTGCCCGTGAGCTTCGAGTAGGTGATGACGCCGTTCGTGAACTTCATCTCGTAGCCGCCGCCGTTGGCGGTGATCGTCTCGCGCGGGCTCACCGGGTCGCCGAACGACGTTCCGGCGGCCTTGGCCTTGTCCCAGTAAGTCTTGATCGTGCCGGTGACGGTCAGGTTCGCGCGGACCGAGCCGAACCAGCTCTTCCAGAAGTTGTAGAAGTTCCGGTTGCCGTAGGAGGAGCAGCTGTCGCCCCCGCCCCACTCCGTCTTCAGCGCGGCAGCGTTCGGCTGGTACGGCGTGTAAATGTAGAGCCCTGCTGTCGCGTGGTTCTTGATCGTCACCGTCTTCGATTTGCAGGACGACTTGGGGTTGTACGCGATCGGGACCTTGTCGCCCTTGCGGTAATTGAAGTACTGGGGGTTGTTCTTGTAGTGCTGCAGCTGCCACGCCGCACCGACGATCTGACGGTAGAAGCCGGCGGACCCGGAATCGCACGGCGCGGTGTCGGGGCACTTGTAGCCGGCCGCGCGCTCGTACTGCAGCTCGTTCGGCCAGGCGTCGGTGACGAGGCTCTGCTCCTTCTCAAGCGTGATCAGGAGCACCTTGGGGTTGATGCTGCACGCCTTCGCCGCCTTCACGATCACCTGCGCCGCGGTCTCGTTCTTCTTGCCTGCATAGGCGCGGCAGTTGCCGTCGGCCGCAACCGTCTTGGTGTTGAAGGTCTTGTCACGCAGGCATTTCGAGTCGAGCTTCGTGGTCTTCCCGGCCCAGGACACCTTCTTGCCCACTTCTTTGCCCGGATCCCCGAGCTGGCAGCGCGGCACCTTCTGGTTGAGAAACTTCTGCACCTCGCTGACGGTCATCCCGCTGCCGTCGTAGAAGAGCGCGTCATCGACGATGTTGCCGGCCACGAAGCCGACCGTCGGGGCGGCCGCCGCCGGCTCCGCGGTGACGGTTACCGAGGTGAGGCCGCCGGCCACGACGGCAATGGCCGTCAGGGCCGTCAGCAGGCCCCGTCGCGCCTTCCGCATCCTCGGTTCGCTCACCCGTGCATCCCATCCGTCCTGGCAATAGTCTGTTCCAGGCTAACCACGGTTTCTGCGATATCTCGGTAACTCGCCTAGCATGGGCAGGAATACTCGAGTACCAG
>JAGQTL010000312.1 GCA_020439035.1 Leucobacter sp.
CTTGCCGGGCATGATCGAGGATCCCGCCTGCCGCGCCGGCAGGTTGATCTCACCGAGGCCGGCCTGCGGGCCCGACGAGAGCAGGCGCAGGTCGTTCGAGATCTTCGAGAGCTTGAGCGCGCTGCGCTTGAGCGCGCCCGAGAAGGTGATGAACACACCCGTGTCGCTCGTCGACTCGACGAGATCGCCCGCGGTTTCGAGTTCGAGGCCCGTGATCTCGCGCAGGTGGCGGATCACCGCCTCCTTGTAGCCCTTCGGCGCGTTGATCCCCGTGCCGATCGCAGTCGCGCCCATGTTGACCTCGCGCAGCAGCGAGACGGCCTCCGTGAGCCGCTCGATGTCTTCGCGCAGCGTGGTCGAGAAGGCGTTGAACTCCTGTCCGAGGGTCATCGGCACGGCATCCTGCAGCTGCGTGCGGCCGACCTTGATGATGTGCGAGAACTCGCGCCCCTTCGCCGCGAAGGACGCCGACAGCAGGCGCAGCTCCTCGAGCAGGCTGGTGAGCGAGAACGCGAGCGCGATCTTGATGGCGGTCGGGTAGGTATCGTTGGTCGACTGGCTGCGGTTGGTGTGATCGTTCGGGTTGATGAAGGCGTAGTCGCCCTTCGTGTGCCCCGCGAGCTCGAGCGCGCGGTTCGTGATCACCTCGTTCGCGTTCATGTTGGTCGAGGTGCCCGCACCGCCCTGCACCACGCCGACGACGAACTGGTCGAGCAGCATGCCGGTCTTGATCTCCTCGCACGCGCGATCGATCAGGGTGGCGCGCTGCTCATCGAGCGCGCCGATCTCGAGGTTCGCTCGAGCCGCCGCCTGCTTCACGCAGGCGAATGCGCGCACGAAATCCGGGTAGACGGAGATCGGGCGGCGGGCGATCGGAAAGTTCTCGTGTGCGCGCGCGGTATGCACGCCCCAGTACGCCGACGCGGGGATCTCGAGGCTGCCGATCGAGTCGGTCTCGGTGCGGGTCTGCGCGGACAGGAAATCACTCACGTTATATCGACTCCGTTGTTGAGAATGAACGGCGGCTGGCCCGCCGATGTACCGGCATAAGCCTACTCTCGCGCAACGCTTCCGGCGACTCGGTCGGGCATCCGCCGCAGATCCTGCGGCTCACTCCGTCGGCGCGGGGGAACGCGGGCATCTCGGCCGCGTCAGCCGACCCGCTCCAGCACGTCGACATCCCCGAAGTTCGCGACTGGCGCGTAGTGCGCGTTCAGGTAGTCGTTCATCTGCGTGTTGGTCTCGTAGAGCTCGCGGTTCACGCCGCTCAGCATCACGTAGCGCACGTCGTGATCCTCCATCCCGGCGATCACCTCGTCGTTGAACCCGAGCCCGTACCCGTCCCGGAAGTCGAGCAGCAGAACGCTGGCCGAGATGAAGCGGCTCGGCGCGCGGCGATCGGCGAGCTGGTAGAACGTCGCACCGTAGTCGTACGAGAGGATCCGATCCGTCGGCTCGGTATGCGCGTCGATGTACTCGGCCGCCGCCATCTTGTCGCGCGCGTCGACGGCCGCGGCCCCCGTGTAGTTGTTGAGCAGCTGCCGGGTCGAGATCGCGTAGTTCGCGGCGAGCGTGAAGATGAGGCCCGCGATGAGGATCACTCGCCAAGCCTTGGCGAGGCTCGAGACGCGCAGCATGGCGTACATCATCACGAGCACGGTGAACGGCATCGTGACGAGCAGGTAGTAGGGGTAGAAGGATCCCACGAGACCGATCAGCACGTAGCCCGCGAGGAACATCGCCCCCACGATCTGGTAGCTCAGCGATCTCCACTGCGCCTTGAGGTCGCGCAGGTAGACCACGAAGAGGATGAGCGCCGGCACCATGAGCGCGGCGGTCGTGACGATGAGCAGGATGTTCGCGCTCACCTTGCCCGCCCAAGCGCTCGTGGCGTAGAGCGCCGAGAAGCCGAACGAGGCGAGCCAGAAATCGTCGAACGTGCCGCGCGCCGCGAAGTACGCGAACCAGCCGAGCGCGACCAGCACGATCGGGGCGATGTAGACGAGCACCTGCAGGATCAGGCGGCCCCATCCCCGGCCTCGCGTCTTCCAGCCGTGGATGAGCAGCAGCACCCCGATGATGCCGCCGAAGATGAGGAAGTTGCCCTTGAACCAGAACAGGACGCCGCAGGCGAGACCGGCGAGCGCGAGCCAGCGCAGCCGGCCGGTGTCGGCGAACTTCAGGTAGGCGAGCACGAGCAGCAGAACGAGGATGACGCCGTAGCCCTCGGTGTTGTTGCCGCTGTCGGTGAACTGGGAGAGGTTGCGGAAGAAGACGTAGGCGAGCACGGTGAGCCGCACCGCGACGACCCGGTCGATCCGGGGGGACCCGCCGGCACCCGCGTGATCCACGCGGTCGAGCAGCCCCGGCAGCACGCGCTTCGCGAGCAGCGCGAACAGCCAGCAGTCGAGCACGGCGAAGGCGGTCAGCCAGATGCGGTGCAGCACGATGTTGTCGCCGAGCAGCGCCGCCATGATGCCGTTCATGAGGAAGATCATGGGCGGCTTGTGATCCCACGCGGTGACGTAGAGATCGCCGCCGTCGACGATCCAGTCACGCCCGACGTAGTAGAAGATCCAGTGATCGCTGTCGTACGGGTAGCCCCAGGTGGCGAGCCTGGCGAGCGCGAAGACGACGATCAGCGCGATCCAGAAGCCGAGCGGATGCTTCGTGACCGCGAGCACCGCCCGAGAGGAGGTCCATCCGGGGCGAACGGTCGTCGTCTCGTCAGTCATGCGGCTCCTTCTCGGTGGTTCGGGATGAGAACACCACTCGATCGTACAGAAGGTAGTTCCAGACCATCGAGACGACGGTCGCGGCGATCTTCGCCAGGAAGAGCGCGGCCGAGGCCCCGAGCGGTTCGGAGAGCAGTGCGGTGCCCGCGAGCAGCACGAGCGGCTGCAGCACCCAGAGCCCGATGAGCGTGACGACGAGGAACTTCGCGGCCTGCCACGCGGCGGCGCGGCGGCCGGCCCCCGCGGCGTCGAAGGTGAAGCTGCGGTTCGCGAAGAAGCTGAACGCTAGCGCGACCGCGGTCGAGACCATGTTGGCGGGCACGATCGGCACGCCCAGGGCGCGCAAGCCGAAGAGCAGCCCGAAGTCGATGGCCGTGTTGGCGAGACCGACGGCGACGAAGCGCAGCGGCTTGCGGGCGGCGCTCAATGGCCGTTCCGGCCCGGCGTGCCGTCGTGGTCGGCCTCGTGCGGCAGGTTGCTCTCGCCGATCAGGTAGTTCGGGCGATCCTTCGTCTCGTTGAAGATGCGGCCGACGTACTCGCCGATCACGCCGAGCGACATCAGCTGCACGCCGCCGAGGAAGAGGATCACCGCCATCAGCGAGGGGTAGCCCGCGGCATCCGAGCCGAAGAGCAGCGCGTGGATGACGGTCACCAGCAGGTAGACGAACGCCACGATCGAGACGAGGAACCCGAAGAAGCCCGAAACGCGCAGCGGGGCCGTGGTGAACGAAGTGATGCCGTCGACCGCGAGGTTCGTGAGCCGCCAGTAGTTGAACTTGCTCTTGCCCGCGGCGCGCGGCTCACGGTCGAAGAGGATCGCCTGCTTCTTGAACCCGATCCACGAGAAGAGCGCCTTCATGTTGCGCTCGCTTTCGCGGAAGCGCGCGAGCGCGTCGAGGCAGGCGCGGTCGAGCAGGCGGAAGTCGCCCGTGTTCGCCTGGATCTCGACCCGCGTGACCGACTGCAGCACCCGGTAGTAGGCGTTGGAGGTCGCGCGCTTGAGCCAGGTCTCGCCCCTACGACTGCGGCGCTGCGCGTAGACGTCCTGGTAGCCCTGCTGCCAGAGATCGACCATCTCGGCGATGAGCGCCGGCGGATCCTGCAGATCGGCGTCGATCACGACGACGGCGTCGGTGACGACGTGGTCGAAGCCGGCGAGCAGCGCGCGCTCCTTGCCGAAGTTGCGGCTGAGCGCCAGGTAGTGCACGCGCGCGTCATTGACGGCGAAGTTCTTGACGATCGAGAGCGACGCGTCGCGCGAGCCGTCGTCGACGAAGAGGTAGACGAAGTCGATGTGCGGGATCTGCTCGATCACGCGGTTGAGCTCGTCGTAGAAGAGCTGCAGCACGGCCTCTTCGTTGAACATGGGCACGAGGATAGTGACCGTCGGCCGTGCCGGCGTATCGCCCGTGTGCGCCATGATCCCCCCTCCGAATGTCGTGCCCCCGCGGGGGCCGTGACCGAACCAGCCTAGTCGGCTCGCCCGCCTTCCGCTGGGAGGTCGTCGCGCGCCTCCCCGCTGAACGCCTCGTCGCCGTCGTCGACCACGCCGACCGCCCCCGTCATCGGTTCGCCGAGCGCCACGTTCTGCGGTGCGGAACTCACCTCGGCGACGATCGCCGGTTCGCGGCGCAGCACATCGATCGGCGCCGTGAGCGTCTCGACCTGCGTAGCGGGATCGTCATCCACGCCGGGGCGACCGGCGTGCGTGACCGCGAATCGCGGGCCGCCGCCGCGACGCACGTGCACCCGGAGCCGACGGGCGAAGATCAGCCAGCCGAACCCGACGCCGAAGGCGGCGATGCCCGAGAACGCGGCGACGCCGAGACCCCAGCGGGCGCCGAGCGCGTCGGTGGTCGCGCCGACGATCGGCGCGCCGATCGGGGTGCCGCCCATGAGGATCGCGAAGTAGATGGAGAGCACGCGCCCGCGGACTCCGGGCTCGCTCGTGGTCTGCACGAAGCCGTTGGCCGTGGAGAGCATGGTCGAGGTGCTGTAGCCGAGCAGCACGAGCGTCGCCGCGAACGTCCAGAACGACGGCATCACGGCGGCGAGCGCGCACGCGAGGCCGAACCCGCCGGCGGCCACGACGATCGCGCGGAAGCGGGCGGATGGGCGGCGCGCGACCATCAGCGCGCCGGTCAGCGATCCGATCGCGAGGATCGACGAGAGCAGCCCGTACTCCCCCGCCCCGCGCCCGAACTCGACGGCCATGGTCGACGAGAAGATCGGGAAGTTCATGCCGAAGGCCCCGATGAGGAAGACCATCACGAAGATGACGACGAGATCGTGGCGGCGGCGCACGTAGCTGAACCCGGCGGCCACGCCGCCGCGCGCGGCCTGCACGGCGGCGTGCGCCCGCGGCGCCAGACGGATCATGGCGAGCGCGACGAGCATCGCGATGAACGAGACCGCGTTGATCATGAACACCCAGCCCGAGCCCACCGCGGCGATGAGGAGGCCCGCCGCGGCCGGGCCGAGCAGGCGCGCGGAGTTGAACGAGGCGGAGTTGAGCGCGACGGCGTTCGAGAGGCCCTCGGTGCCGACGAGATCCGACACGAAGGCCTGCCGGGACGGCGTGTCGAACGCGTTGACGAGGCCGAGGCCGAAGGCGAACGCGTACAGGTGCCAGAGCTGCGCGTGGCCGAGCACGAGCAGGATGCCGAGACCCAGCGCGAGCAGCATGAGCAGCGACTGGGTCACCATCAGCACGCGGCGGCGGTCGAAGCGATCCGCCACCGCGCCGCTGATGGGCACGAGCACCAACTGCGGGCCGAACTGCAGCGCCATCGTGATGCCCACCGCGATCGCGTCGTTGTCGCTGAGCTCGGTCAGCACCACCCAATTCTGCGCCGTGGCCTGCATCCAGGCCCCGATATTCGAGATGAGCGCCCCGACGAACCAGATGCGGTAGTTGCGCACCCGCAGCGAGCGGAACATGGTGGACACGGAACGGGCGACCTCCTCGGGCGACCCCTCCACCCTATGCCCTACATCCGGGCCCGACATCCGGGCCCTACATCCGGCCGCCCATGTCGAGCAGGCGGCGGATGCGATCCGGCAGCGGCGGGTGCGTGGCAAACAGGCGCTGCGTGAGGCCCGGCCGCAGCGGATCCGCGATCCACAGATGCGCCATGCTGCTGTTCTGCCGCTGCAGCGGGCGCCCGTAGGCGTTCAGCTTGTGCAGCGCGCTCGCGAGCGCCTCGGGATGGCGCGTGGTGAGCGCCCCGGTCGCGTCAGCCAGGTACTCGCGCTGGCGCGAGACGGCGAGCTGCACCATGGTCGCGACGAGCGGCGCGACGAGCGGCGCGACGAGCATCGCGATCAGCCCGAAAACCAGGACCACGGGGTTGCCGTTGTTGTTGCGCCCGAAGAAGGCGATGCGCAGCAGCACGTCGGCGATCATGCCGACCGCGACCACGAGGCCGTAGACTACCATCGAGACGCGGATGTCGTAGTTGCGCACGTG
>JAGQTL010000313.1 GCA_020439035.1 Leucobacter sp.
GTCGCGACTCATGAGAGACCTATCAACTGTGACCTATGTCATGAACCCAGACACCTCCAGGGGCACGAATCGCATGCGGGGCTCGCGGGTCAGATCTGACCGGCGGGCCCCGCATCGTCTGTGCTGCCGGGTTTCCCGGTGCCCTCTCGCGGGCATCGGCCGGGGTTCGGGCTGAGTAGACTTGGGTCTCGTGACGCCACAAGAACTCGCCGCCCAGCTCGCCCGCATCCTCGCGGAGATCCTCGAGGCGCGCGGCGGGGGCGAAACGGTCGCCGTGACCGAGGCCGACACCGCGGTGGAGCGGCCGAAGAACCGCGAACACGGCGACTGGGCGTCGAACGCGGCGATGAAGTTCGCGAAGCGCGTCGGCGCGAACCCGCGCGAGCTCGCGCAGCAGATCGCCGAGGCGGTGGCGGCGCTCGAGGGTATCGCCAAGGCCGAGGTCGCGGGGCCCGGCTTCATCAACATCACGCTCGACGCGGCGAGCGCGGGGGAGACCGCGCGGCGCATCGTCGAGCAGGGCGAGGCCTACGGCCGCAGCGAACTGCTCGCGGGTGAGCGCATCAACATGGAGTTCGTGAGCGCGAACCCGACGGGGCCGCTGCACCTCGGCCACACGCGCTGGGCGGCGCTCGGCGACTCGATCTCCCGCGTGCTGCGCGCGGCGGGCGCCCAGGTGACGAACGAGTACTACATCAACGACGCCGGCGCGCAGATGGACAAGTTCGGCCGCTCGGTGCTCGCCGCCGCGCTCGGCGAGCCGGCGCCGGAGGACGCCTATCCCGGCGAGTACATCCAGGAGCTGGGGAAGAAGGCGCTCGCCGCGATCCCGGGCCTTCCCGATCTCGCGATGACGGATCGCGCGGCGGCGCTCGCCGCCGTCCAGGAAGCGGCCTACCAGCAGCAGCTGGCCGAGATCAAGGATTCCCTCGACCGCTTCAACGTGCACTTCGACGTCTTCTTCTCGGAACGCACGCTCCACGCGCCCGGGCCCGGCGGCGAGCCGAGCCCCATCGAGGCCGCGATCGATCGCCTGCGCGAGCAGGGCCACGTCTTCGAGGCCGACGATGCGATCTGGGTGCGCACGACCGACTACGGCGACGACAAGGACCGCGTGTTCACGCGCGGCAACGGCATCTACACCTACTTCGCGGCCGACGCCGCCTACTACCTGTCGAAGAAGGACCGCGGGTTCGGCGAGAAGATCTACCTGCTGGGTGCGGATCACCACGGCTATGTCGGCCGCCTCACGGCGCTCGCGGGCGCGGCCGGCGACAACACCGAGACCGACATCACCGTGCTCATCGGTCAGCTCGTGAACCTCAACGGGGCGCGACTGTCCAAGCGCGCGGGCAACATCGTGGAGCTCGACGACCTGCTCGAGTGGCTCGGCTCCGATGCGCTGCGCTACTGGCTCGCGCGGTACCCGGCCGACTCCCCGCTCGCGCTCGACGGCGAGAAGCTGCGCAGCCGCACGAATGACAATCCCGTCTTCTACGTGCAGTACGCGCACGCGCGCAGCTGCGCCGTCGACCGCAACGCCGTCGCGGCCGGCATCGATCGCAGCGCGTTCGAGCCCGCGCTGCTCACGCACGAGACCGAGACTGAGCTGCTCGGCAAGCTGCAGCAGTACCCGGGCATCGTGGCCGGCGCGGCCGAACTGCGCGAGCCGCATCGCATTGCGCGCTACCTCGAAGAGCTGGCCGCCTCCTTCCATCGCTGGTACGACAACTGCCGGGTGATCCCGCAGGGCGATGAGCCGGCGGGCGACCTGCACCGCACCCGACTCTGGCTCAACGACGCGAGCGGGCAAGTGATCCGCAACGGGCTCGACCTCCTCGGCGTCTCAGCGCCCGAGCGGCTGTAGCGAGGCGGCTCCGTGGACGAGCAGGCCGCATCCCCGGCCGATCCCGGCGACACGGTACCGCTCGAGATCGTCGAGACGGTCGAGTATCTGGACCCCGTGCCCGCCGCGAAGCGCCGCCGCTGGTGGCTTCGCGGGTTCGTCGCCCTCGGCGTGCTCGTGCTCCTCGCGGTCGCCGCCGAGTTCACGATCCGCGCGGTCGCGCCTCGGGTAATCGCCGATGCGCTGCGCAGCAAGCTCTCGCTGAGCGAGGAGCACCCCGTCGACGTGAGCCTCGGCGGCATCCAGCTCGCCTCGGTAGTGACGGGCCATCTCGGCGATGTGACGGTCGAGGTGCCCGATGCGCGGCTCGTGCGCGGGCTGACCGGAACGATCTCGATGCATGCCGACGCCATGCCGTTCTCGTATCGCACCGGAGAGATCGCGGGCGGCGCGGCGTCGCTCACGGTCGATGAGGCGCAGTTGCAGGACGCGATCGGCCTGCTCACCTCGGGATTCGCGGAGAGCGGAGAGGTGAGCGACGGCAACCTGGTCGTCACGCGCGAGGTCTCCTTCTTCGGGTTCGACGTGCCGGTGCGCGCGACGCTCGGCCTCGGCGTCGACGCGGGCGAGGTGACGATCGAACCGAAGGGCGTGGGCGCCGCGGGGTTCGACCTCAGCGCCGACGACCTGGGCAACGCGCTCGGCGGCATGCTCGATGGCGTGCTGCAGCCCCATGCCGTCTGCGTGCGGGATCGCCTGCCCGCGGGCCTCACCATCACCGGAATCGATCTGCTCAGCACGGGAGCCGCTCGTCTCAGCGTCTCGGTCGCGCCGGATATCCTCTCCAACCCGGCGCAGCTCGAGAAGGGCGTCTGCTGAACCCGCCGCACGACCTCCGGACTCGCGACCGCCCGCGGCCGGTCGCGCCCGGGGGTGCTCGACGGTTCGCCGCGGTTCGCTAAACTGGACGGGTCCGTTCCGAGAGCCAGGCTCTCCGTTCGCCGGCTTCAGGGGCCAATCCGGGTCCGCTCGCCAATGGTCGCCCGCACGCGGCCGAGCGAGTGCCGCGGGCACCGAACCGACCGACCAGGAGCAACGATGAGTGCCGTGCCCGCCGATCCGAACGCGATCGACCCACGTGTGTTCCCGGCGACCTCGCGCCGCGGCCGCAGCTGCGGGGTGCTGAAGATCGGCGGGCTGCGCGCGACCGACCTCGTCGAGCGGTTCGGTTCCCCGCTCTACGTCATCGACGAGGGGGTGGCGCGGCAACGCGCACGCGAGACCCGTGAGGCGCTGCAGCGCGAGGCCGAGCGGATCGGCACCTCGGCGACCGTGTACTACGCGGGCAAGGCCTTCCTCTGCGTCGAGGTCGCGCGATGGATGGCCGAGGAGGGCCTCGGCATCGACGTGGCGAGCGGGGGAGAGCTGGCGGTGGCGCTCGCTGCCGGTGCGGCTCCGGGGAGCATCGGCTTCCACGGCAACAACAAGTCCGAATCCGAGATCGCGCGCGCTGTCGCCGCCGGTGTCGGCACGATCATCCTCGACAGCGAGCAGGAGATTGAGCGGGTGGCGGCCGCGGCATCGGCAGCCGGCGTGCGCCAGCGCGTGCGCCTGCGCGTCAACAGCGGCGTGCACGCC
>JAGQTL010000040.1 GCA_020439035.1 Leucobacter sp.
GCGCTCGGCATGAGCCTGCCGGGCTCGGCGGCGCCGCCAAGCGCGGATCGCCGCCGCGACTACTACGCCCACCGCTCGGGCGAGGCCGTGGTCGAACTGCTGCGCCGCGGCATCACGGCCCGCGACATCATGACGAAGAAGGCCTTCGAGAATGCGATCGCCGTCGCGATGGTGCTCGGCGGCTCGACCAACGCCGTGCTGCACCTGCTCGCGATCGCGCGCGAGGCGGAGGTCGAGCTCACGCTCGACGACTTCTCGCGCATCGGCGCGCGGACGCCGCACCTGGCCGACATGAAGCCGTTCGGGCAGTACGTCGCGCAGGACTTCGACCGGGTCGGTGGCATGCCCGTCATCATGAAGGCCATGCTCGATGCGGGGCTCCTGCACGGGGACGCCCTCACGGTCACCGGTAAGACGGTCGCCGAGAACCTCGAGGGCGTCGACGCCGATCTCGATGGCAAGGTCATTCGCAAGCTCGACGATCCGCTGCACGCGAACGGCGGGCTCTCGATCCTCACCGGAACCCTGGCTCCCGAGGGCGCGGTCGTCAAGACCGCCGGTTTCGACGCCGAGCTGTTCGAGGGCCCCGCGCGGGTGTTCGAGCGCGAGCGCGCCGCGATGGATGCGCTCACCGAGGGCAAGATCGACAAGGGCGATATCGTCGTGATCCGCTACGAGGGCCCCAAGGGTGGCCCCGGCATGCGCGAGATGCTCGCCATCACGGCGGCGATCAAGGGCGCGGGCCTCGGCAAAGATGTACTACTATTGACCGACGGCAGATTCTCGGGCGGCACAACCGGCCTGTGCATCGGCCATATTGCGCCGGAGGCCTCGGACGGGGGCCCGGTGGCGCTGGTGCGCGACGGCGACCTGATTCGGGTCGATATTGCCGCGAAGACGCTCGATCTGCTGGTGGATCCCGCAGAGCTCGAGGCGCGAAAAGCAGCCTGGGCGCCGTTGCCCCCGCGATACACGCGCGGCGTGCTGGCGAAGTACGCCAAGCTCGTGCACTCCGCCAGCGAGGGCGCGATCACCGGCTGAGCCTTCCCGGCTCGCCGCGGTGATGCGCGCATCGCGTGCATCCGGCCGCGCGCGGTCGCGGCCGTCGGGCAACGGTGACATCGAAATCAGAGAAAGTGTGAAATGAACGCGGAAGCGAGTGCACAGCCCGCCGCCGGCGCCGAGTCGATCGGCGTGCGCATGACCGGGGCCGACGCCGTCGTACGCAGCCTCGAGGAACTCGGCGTGACCGATGTGTTCGGGCTGCCCGGTGGTGCCGTGCTGCCCCTGTACGACGCGCTGATGAACGATCACAAGCTGCGCCACATCCTGGTGCGCCACGAGCAGGGCGGCGGGCACGCCGCCGAGGGCTTCGCGGCCGCCGGCGGCAATGTCGGGGTCTGCATCGCCACGTCGGGTCCGGGCGCGACGAACCTGGTGACCGCGATCGCCGACGCCTACATGGATTCTGTTCCGATGCTCGCTATCACCGGCCAGGTGTTCTCGCACCTCATGGGCTCCGACGCGTTCCAGGAAGTCGACATCGTGGGCGTCACGATGCCCGTGACCAAGCACTCGTTCCTCGTGCGGCGCGCCGAGGACATTCCCGGCGCGATCGCCGCGGCGTACCATCTCGCGAGCACGGGCCGTCCGGGCCCGGTCCTCGTCGATATCACGAAGGATGCCCAGGAGGGCATGCTCGACTTCGTCTGGAACCCCCAGGTCGACCTCGCCGGCTACCGCCCCATCACGAAGGCGAACAGCAAGCAGATCCAGGCCGCGGCCGACCTCATCGCCGCGGCCGAGCGCCCCGTGTTCTACGTGGGCGGCGGAGTCGGCCGGGCGGGTGCCTCGGAGGAGCTGCGGCAGCTGGCCGAACTCGTCGGCGCCCCGGTCGTGACGACGTTGATGGCGCGCGGCGTCTTCCCCGATTCCCATCCGCAGCACCTCGGCATGCCCGGCATGCACGGTACGGTGCCCGCCGTGCTCGCGTTGCAGGAATCCGACCTGCTGATCACGCTCGGCGCCCGGTTCGACGACCGCGTGACCGGCAAGGCCGCGCTCTTCGCGCCCGAGGCGAAGGTCATCCACGCCGACATCGATCCCGCCGAGATCGGCAAGATCCGCGCCGCCGACGTGCCGATCGTGGGCGACGCGGCAGAAGTGATCGCCGACTTGATCGCGGCCGTTTCGACCGCCAAGACGTCGCGGGAGTTCGCGGACCTCACGGCGTGGTGGGAACGGCTCGACGGGCTGCGTAAGACTTTCCCGCTCGGTTTCCAGCCGACGAGTGACGGGCTGCTCTCGCCCCAGCACGTGATCCAGCGCATCGGCGAGCTCACGGGCCCCGAGGCCGTGTACGTGGCGGGCGTGGGCCAGCACCAGATGTGGGC
>JAGQTL010000314.1 GCA_020439035.1 Leucobacter sp.
CTGCGAGGCCGGCGACATCGTGGTCGATCGCGACCTGCTGCCCGGTGACGTGGCGCCCGGCGACCTGCTCGCGGTCGCGGCGACGGGCGCCTACTGCTGGTCGCTCTCGAGCAACTACAACTATGTGCCGCGACCCCCGGTCGTCGCCGTGCGCGACGGCGACGCGCGGGTGATCGTGCTCGGCGAAACCGAAGAGGACCTGCTCGCGAAGAGCGTGTTCGTCAGAAACGGAGAAACGAAGTGAACGATTACCGCGATCTTCGCATCGCGCTGCTCGGCTGCGGCTCGGTCGGCTCGCAGGTGGCGCGCCTCCTGCTCGAGCAGGGGGATGAGCTCGCCGCCCGCGTGGGGGCCAGGTTGCGGCTGATCGGCATCGCCGTGCGCGACATCGACGCGCCGCGCGACGTCGAACTGCCGCGCGAGCTCTTCACGACGGATGCCGAGCGGCTGGTGCTCGGCGCCGACATCGTGATCGAGCTCATGGGCGGTATCGAGCCTGCGCGCAGCCTGATCCTGCGGGCCATCGAGGGCGGCGCCGACGTCGTCACGGGCAACAAGGCGCTCATCGCCGAGCACGGGCCGGAACTCGCCGAGGCGGCCGAGCAGGTCGGCGCCCAGCTCTCGTACGAGGCGGCGGTGGCCGGGGCGATCCCGATCATCCGGCCGCTGCGCGAGAGCCTCGCGGGCGACCACATCACGCGAGTGCTGGGGATCGTGAACGGATCCACCAACTACATCCTCGACCGTATGGACCGGTTCGGCGACAGCGCCGAGGACGCCATGCGCGTGGCGAGCGAGCTCGGCTACCTCGAAGCCGACCCCACGCTCGACGTCGAGGGCTACGATGCCGCGCAGAAGGCGACCATCCTGGCGAGCATCGCCTTCCACACCGAGGTGCCCGTAGACGCCGTGCACCGCGAGGGCATCACCGGCGTCACGTCGGCCCAGATCGAAGCCGCGCAGCACGCCGGCTACGTGATCAAGCTCCTCGCCATCGCCGAGCGCCTCGTCGCGGCGGACGGCACCGCGGGTGTCTCGGCGCGCGTGTACCCGGCGCTCATCAGCCGAGAGCACCCGCTCGCCGCCGTGCACGGCGGCAAGAACGCGGTGTTCGTCGAGGCCGAGGCCGCCGGCGAGCTGATGTTCTACGGCGCGGGCGCGGGCGGACTCGAGACCGCCTCCGCCGTGCTCGGCGATGTCGTCTCCGCGGCGCGCCGGCACGTGATCGGCGGCCCCGGGGTGCCCGGGTCGTCGCACGCCGACCTGGCAGTGCTGCCGATCGGCGAGGTGAACACGCGGTACCAGGTCATGCTGGATGTGCGCGACGAGCCGGGGGTGCTCGCGACGATCGCGGGTCTGCTCGCGCAGCACGGCGTCTCCGCCGCCAGCGTCGAGCAGTCGGTGGCTGCGGACGGCGAAGCGGGAACGGCGAGGCTCGTGATCGGCACCCATACCGCGCGCGAGGCCGACCTCGCGGCGACGGTGGAGGCGCTGCGCGCGAACGCCGTCGTGACCGGGGTGGCGAGCGTGCTGCGTCTGGAGGGTGCGCGATGACGGCGCTGCGCGTGCGGGTTCCCGCGACGAGCGCGAACCTGGGGCCCGGCTTCGACACGCTCGGGCTGGCGCTCGGTTACGGTGACGAATTGATCGTGCGCACGCGCCGTGAGCCCGGGGCGACGGTGGCAGTCTCCGGCGTCGGGGCGGGCGAGGTGCCCACCGACGAGGCGAACCTCGTGGTGCGGTCGATCGCGCACGTGTACGACCGGGTGGGCCGCGAGTTGCCCGGCCTCGACATCGAAGCCAACAACCGCATCCCGCACGGTCGCGGTATGGGATCCTCGGGCGCGGCCATCGTCTCGGGTGTGATGACGGCTGCAGGGCTGCTGCAGCGCGACCCGGTCGCGCCGCTGCACCTCGACGAGGATCGACTGCTGGCGCTCGCGACCGAGCTCGAGGGGCACCCCGACAACGTGGCCCCGGCCCTGTTCGGCGGGCTCACGATCGCCTGGATGGCTCCGAACGGTCCGCGGTTCAAGCGGCTCATGGTCCACCGCGGCATCTCACCGCTCGTGCTCGTGCCCGAGTTCACGATGTCGACCGAGCTCGCGCGCAGCCTGCAGCCGAAGCACGTGCCGCACGAGGACGCCGTGTTCAACCTCTCGCGCTCGGCGCTGCTCGTCGCCGCGCTGACGCAGAGCCCCGAGCTGCTGTTCGAGGCGACCGAGGATCGGCTGCACCAGAACTATCGCGGCGAGGCCATGCCGCTCACCGCCGGGCTCATCGCCGCCCTGCGCGAGGCCGGCCACCCGGCCGTCGTGTCGGGCGCCGGGCCCTCGATCCTGGTGCTCTGCGCCGACCCGGCGGAGCGCCTCGCGGCCGCCGAGATCGCGGCGGCGCACGAGGGCGGCTGGCGCGCGTTGCTGCTGGCCGTCGACCGCAAGGGTGCTACAGTAGAAGAGATCCGCGCGTAGCCGCGACGTCGTCGTTGGTGCACGCGGGCGGATCATTCCTTCGCCGGGCCACCCGGCGATTCATGTAACGCCGCTCTTCGTTATGCAAGAGCGCTTCGTCGCGGGAGCGACACGCGAATGACTGCGCGTGCCCGCGGCACATCCCGAAAGGAACACCGTGGAGAACAGCTCCAACGAGATCGTCGAGCCCGCCATCGAGGCTCCCACCGCAGACATCACCGCGGCTGCCGCCGCCGAGACCGTCGAGGCGCCGCGCCGCCGCTCGCGCCGCGCGACCGCGGCGGTCGGCGAG
>JAGQTL010000041.1 GCA_020439035.1 Leucobacter sp.
GCAGGCGGTTGGCAATGCGCGGCGTGCCGCGCGATCGCCCCGCGATCTCCGCCACGCCCGCGGCCGCGATGTCGAAGTCGAGCAGGCCGGCGGCACGCGTCACGACCGCTGAGAGCTCGCCCTCGTCGTAGAACTCGAGGTGCGCGGTGAACCCGAAGCGGTCGCGCAGCGGGTTCGGCAGCAGCCCGGCGCGGGTCGTCGCGCCGACGAGGGTGAACGGGGCGAGCTCGAGCGGGATCGACGTGGCCCCCGCGCCTTTGCCCACCATGATGTCGATTTTGAAGTCCTCCATCGCGAGGTAGAGCATCTCCTCGGCGCTGCGCGCCATGCGATGGATCTCGTCGATGAAGAGCACTTCACCCGGGGTCAGGGCCGAGAGCACGGCCGCGAGGTCGCCCGCGTGCTGGATCGCCGGGCCCGAGGTCTGGTGCAGCGGCTTGCCGAGCTCGGCCGCCACGATCATCGAGAGCGTCGTCTTGCCGAGGCCGGGCGGGCCGGCGAGCAGGATGTGGTCGGGGGTGCGCTGCTGCATGGTCGCCGCGTCGAGCAGCAGTCGCAGTTGGCGGCGCACCTTCGACTGGCCGACGAACTCGTCGAGCGTGGCCGGGCGCAGCGCACCCTCGAAGCCGAGCTCGTTCGGGGCGACCTGCGCCGACAGCTCCCCGCTCATCGGCCGCTCCGATCGGCCGGGAGCCGTGGAGCCTGCAGCAGCGCGAGCGCCGCGCGCAGCAGCCCCGCCTCATCCGCCGGAGC
This sequence comes from Leucobacter sp., assembly GCA_020439035.1. Taxonomy (GTDB): domain Bacteria; phylum Actinomycetota; class Actinomycetes; order Actinomycetales; family Microbacteriaceae; genus Leucobacter. The sequence continues at coordinate 754 of JAGQTL010000041.1, forward strand.
CCCGGCATCCCGGGCGTCCCGGACGGCGGTCTCGGCCTGCGCTTCCCCGTACCCGAGGCCGACGAGGCCCTGCAGCACGGTCGCCGCGGCCCGGCGATCCGCAATCGACTCCGCCGACTCGCCGCCCTCGCGATCGCCGCCGCCCTCGCCCGCGGCGCCGTCGACCCCGAAGGCCCGCGGATCGAGCTTGCCGGCGAGCTGCACCACGATCAGCTTCGCCGTCTTCGGCCCGATCCCCGTCACTCTGCGGAACGGCTTGTCATCCTCATCCATCGCCGCGCGCGCGATCTGCGCCGGCGAGAGCTCGGTCAGCACGCCGAGCGCGCTGCGCGGGCCGACGCCCGAGATGCCGAGCAGGATGCCGAAGACGTCGAGTTCCTCGGCCGAGGCGAAGCCGAACAGCGTGAGCGAATCCTCGCGCACGACGAGCTGCGTGTGGAGCGCGAGCTCCGCCCCCACGTGGGCGCCCGGCAGTCGGCCCGGCACCTCGACGCGCAGGCCGACGCCGCCGCCCCGACCGACCTCGAGCACGACCCAGCCCGCGCCCGCCGAGAGCACCGGGCCGCGCACGAAAGAGATCATGCCCCCACACTAGGAGTCGTCGCCCCCATTCGCGCAGCCGCCACGCCGCCGATTCGAAGATATGTTCTAGCCGCGCCCGCGAGCGACCGCGCGAACGCTACGCACCAACGGAGGACAGGGCGTGCTGATCCTTTGCCCGCACCGCGCGGTTCACCGACGAGACGATGGCCTTCAGCGTGGCGCGCGTGGTGTCGGGGTCGATGCCGACGCCCCACAGCCGCTTGCCGTCGACCTCGAGGTCGACATAGGCCGCCGCGACCGCGTCGCCGCCGGCGCTCATCGCGTGCTCGACGTAGTCGAACAGCGTGACCGCGTGCCCGTTCTCGTTGAGCGCGGTGATGAACGCGTCGACCGGCCCGTTGCCGCGCGCAGAGAACTGCGACTGCTCGTCGCCCACGCGGAAGTCGACCGTGAGCTCGGTGATGCCGTCGCCCGCGCTCGTCGAGGCCGTGCGGAACAGCTCGTAGCGCCCCCACTGCTCGAACGCGTCGTCCCCGGTCGTCGGCAGGTACTCATCCTGGAAGATCCGCCAGATCTCGTCGCTCGAGACCTCGCCCCCCTCGCTGTCGGTCACACCCTGGACCACGGCGCTGAACTCGATCTGCAGGCGGCGCGGCAGGTCGAGCGAGTGATCCGTCTTCAGCAGGTAGGCGACGCCACCCTTGCCCGACTGCGAGTTGACGCGGATCACCGCCTCGTACGAGCGGCCCAGGTCCTTCGGATCGACCGGCAGGTACGGCACCGCCCACTCGAGCTCCTCGACCGGCACTCCGGCGGCCTCGGCGTCGGCCGCCATGCGCTCGAAGCCCTTCTTGATCGCATCCTGGTGCGACCCCGAGAACGCCGTGTAGACCAGGTCGCCGGCCCACGGGCTGCGCTCCGGCACCCGCAGCTGGTTGCAGTACTCGGCCGTGCGCCGCACCTCGTCGAGGCGCGAGAAGTCGATCTGCGGGTCGATGCCCTGCGTGAACAGGTTGATACCCAGCGCGACGAGGTCGACGTTGCCGGTGCGC
>JAGQTL010000315.1 GCA_020439035.1 Leucobacter sp.
CCTGTTCCCGTAGCGCTCCATTGCGTCCACCAAAAGTGAGAAATTCGAAACTTCTCCCTCCCGGATGCCTTGGGTGGCTCGGAGACGGTCGGCTGGTTTCGCACGAACGGCTGACCCACCGAGTCGAAGCTTGAAGCCATCAGTGATGACTCTCGATGCGCTCCGTACTAGCCGAAGCGGTAACCGACGCCGCGCACCGTCCGCACAAGCTTCGGGTCCTTCGGAGTTTCTTCGATTCGCTCGCGAATGCGTTTGATGTGCACGTCGAGCGTCTTCGTGTCGCCAAAATAGTCGCTGCCCCAGATGCGGTCGATGAGCTGCGCACGAGTGAGAACCCGTCCTTCGTTCTCCATGAGATAGGCGAGCAGTTCGAACTCCCGCAGCGGGACCGGCGTGGTCATGCCCCGTACGTGCAGTTCGTGGCGACCGGTGTCGAGACGAATCCCGTGTGTGTCGAGTACCGCTTGTCTCTCCTCGGTGTTCTGCGTGTCGCGGGTCGCACCCGGGGATGCTGCAGCGAGGGTTCCCGCAGATGTGCTCGTCGTGCTCCGCCTGAGCAGGGCGCGCACGCGGGCGAGCAGCTCGCGGGTTGAGTACGGTTTCGTGATGTAGTCGTCGGCACCGCGCTCCAGGCCGACGACGATGTCGAGTTCGGTGTCTTTCGCGGTCAGCATGATGATCGGTACGCGAGATTTTTCGCGCACTCGGCGACACACCTCGGTGCCGGATACCTCGGGCAGCATGAGGTCCAGGAGGATCAGGTCATAGCCGTCTTCTGCGCGGGCACGAGCCGCCTCGAACATCTCCAGGGCGACCCTGCCGTTCTCGGCGATCTCCACCTCGTAGCGCTCGCGCCCCAAGAGGAATGCGAGCGGATCGGCGATCGAGTCCTCGTCCTCGACAAGCAGAATGCGCGGCTTCGACAGTTCTTCCGTGTTCGCGTCCGAGCTGCCCACTTCTTGCTTGTCTATGTCCGACCCGTGCATGCTGAGCTTGCCGGCTTCTGGCTGGTTCATTGCCCCTGCTTTCGCGCACGGTCGACCCGCTGCTTGCGGGATCTCTTCTTTTCGCGCATGCTCGGCGACATCGCGAGGGGAAGCCTGAGCGTGAACGTGGCTCCGTTCCCGGGCGAGGACTCCACCGAGACGCTGCCGCCATGGGCGAGCATCGTGTTTCTCACGATGCTAAGACCGAGACCGGTGCCACCCAGTGACCTGCTGCGGGCCGGGTCCACGCGAAAGAAGCGCTCGAATATTCTCGAGTGGTACTGCACGTCGATCCCCGGACCCTCGTCGCGTACCGTCAACAGGCACTCGCCGTCCAGGTGGCGCAGTGAGACGTAGACGGTGCCGCCCTTGGGCGAATGAGCGATCGCGTTGGTGAGCAGGTTCGAAACAGCGCTGCGAAGCGCGGCCGCGCGGCCGGTGAGCTCGGCCTCGCTTCTTCCTGCGGTCGAATCGGTGAAGACGAGTGACACCGCGTTGTTCGCTGCGAATTCCTCGAGGCTCGTGACCTCGTCTTGTGCGAGCCTGCGCAAGTCGACCGGCTCAATATCCTCGCTCGAGAGCGACGCCTGAGCCTCGGAGAGTCTGATCACGTTTTTCGTGAGTTCGTTCAGCCGCTCGCTCTCGCCCTGCAGCTTGCGCGCGAACTCGAGTACGGTCCGGGGGTCGTCTGCGCCTTCTACGATCGCCTCGCTCAACAGCCCAATCGCAGCTATCGGAGTCTTCAGCTCGTGACTCATGTTCGCGATGAAGTCGCGCCGCATAGCAAACACGCGCTGCTGCTCGCCCACATCGACGCCGGCAAGTACAACGTGGTAATCGTCGAGCGGAAAGATTCGAAAGCGGATCGCTCCGGGTGCCGCGGGATCGCTCGGGTTCTTGACCACAGACTCGCCCGTTGCGAGCACCCGCATGACCGTCGCCTGCATCTTGGGCGACCTGAGGCGGCGGTCGAGATCGGTCGAGCCGTCGTACTCTCGCGCAGCCTGGTTCGCGTAGATCAGCGTCGCGGTCTCGTCGAGAATCACGCTGAAAGTCTCGAACTCCTCAAGAATCTGTTTCGCCGTGCGAACGGCGGCGGGCTCACTCTTTCGCATGCGCAACTGCGCGCCCCAAAACCTGAATGCCAGAGCCAGGGCGACGCCGAATGCGATGCCGATCGCCAGGCCGATGCCGAGCTCCGAGTGAGCTTCCATATCTCCATCGTATGCAAACGCGAGAAGAGATCCTCAGAGTTCACCAGCTGTTCACCCTCACGTTCTGGCCCGTTTACCTGCGCCGTGCAAACTCCTGCTTGTAGGCACAAGAAAGGGTCTCAGTCAATGCGTAAAGTCTTCCAGAACGAGCTCGCGAAACTCGAAGATGAGCTCGTGACGATCGCGCGCCTCGTCGAGCAGGCGATCAGCGATGCAACGGCAGCATTCAAGACAAGCGACATCGAGCTCGCAGAGACGGTTGCGGATCGCGGCTCGGAGATCGAACAGGCCTGCAACGCGCTGGACGAGACGGCGATCGACCTGTTGGCAAGGCAGGCTCCCGTGGCGAGTGACCTGCGGCTTGTCGTCACCGCACTGCGCATCAGCTCCTCCTTCGCGCGAATGAGCGATTACGCGCTGCACATCGCCAACCTCGCACGGCACCGTTACCCGGAGCGTGCCATACCCAAGGGGCTCAAGAAGTACTTCGTGGAAATGGGGCGCCTCGACACCGAGATCGTCGGGCGGCTCATCGTGATGCTGCGCGAGCATGATCCGCGTTTGCTCGAAGAGATCGACGACGTCGATGACCAGATCGATGAGCTGCACGTGCGGGTCTTCGAAAAGGTGCTCAGCGGCAGGTTTGCCGACGATGAGGCGAGCATCGTCGATGCGACCCTCGCCAGCAGGTTCCACGAGCGATTCGGCGACCACGCGGTGAGTATTGCCAAGCGCGTCGCAGACCTGTGATCCGAACAGATCCGTGGCAGAAGTATCGAGATCCAACCGAAAAACAAGAGCACGTACAACGGGCCGAAAGGGAAATTGAACTTGAAACTCCAGAATGCGCTCAATATGGGCGCCCTCGTGACTATCGCCATGCTCGGTCTCACGGCATGCGCGGCAAATGAGTCGCCGCAGGCAAACAACGGCGGCGAGTCCGCTGCGCTGGCGGGGAATCTCATCGGGGCCGGTGCGTCATCGCAGGGGGAGGCGCAGAACGCCTGGATCGCGTCATTCCTCGATGTCGCGTCGGGCGTAGACGTGACCTACGACCCGGCCGGCTCCGGAACCGGGCGCGAGAACTTCCAGCAGGGTGCGAGCCAGTATGCCGGCTCGGACCGGGCATTCAAGCTCGACGAGATCGCCACTGGGCCGTTCGATGCCTGCGCGGTGGACAGCGGGCTCGTCGAGCTACCCGCCTACATCTCGCCGATCGCGGTCGTTTTCAAGCTCGAGGGTGTCGAGACGCTGAATCTCGATGCGGACGCGCTCGCCGGAATCTTCACCGGCGTAATCACAAGCTGGGATGACGAGGCGATCACGAGCCAGAACCCGGGAGTCCAACTCCCTGCGCTCAGCATCACCCCCGTGCACCGGGCAGACAAGTCGGGCACGACCGGCAACTTCACCGACTATCTCGACGGAGCTTCCGACGCGTGGCCTTTCGGCAGCGTCGAGGAGTGGCCGATCGACGGCGGTGAGGCCGCACCGGGGACCTCGGGTGTTGTGACGGCGGTGAGCGGTGGCAACGGCACGATCGGTTACGTCGATGCATCACGCGCGGCGGGGCTCGGTACGGTGAACGTGAAAGTCGGTGCCGACTACGTGACATATTCGCCCGAGGCGGCGGCGGCGGTTGTCGATGCCTCGCAGCTTGAGGAGGGGCGCGGCGAGAACGACCTGGCGATCTCCCTCGACCGCGGCATCGACGCGGCGGGCGTCTACCCGGTCGTGCTGGTCAGCTACCTGATCGGCTGCGAGACCTACGCCGACCCCGCGGTGAGTCCACTGGTCCGGGAGTTCTTCTCGTTCGTGGTGAGCGAAGAGGGACAGCGGATAGCGGCGGAGAACTCCGGCTCGGCACCCATCAGCGGCGAGCTTCGTGAGCGCGCCCAGAACGCGATTGACCGCATCAAGTGAAGATCGCGAACGCTCAACAGGTGAGACTCGCGGAGCACAGCTTCGCGGGTCTCACCCGCGGTGCGGGCTACGCGCTCATCGTGCTCCTCGGCGCCGTAGCCGCCTTTCTGTTCGCGCAGAGCCTCCCCGCCCTTACCGCGACAGGTGAAAACGCGTCGATTCTCGACACCAACTTTTGGGCGTACGTCGGTCCGTTACTCTTCGGAACCGTTTGGGTGTCGATTCTCGCCCTTGCGCTGGCGCTACCAGTCGCGGTCGGCATCGCGCTGTTCACTACCCACTACGCGCCGCGCCGCATCGCTGGCCTCCTCGGTTCTCTTGTGGATCTCCTTGCGGCAGTGCCCTCGGTCGTATTCGGTCTCTGGGGCATTTGGGTCCTCGCACCGGCGCTGCAACCTCTCTACACGTGGCTCGCAGACTATCTCGGCTGGATACCCCTGTTCGCCGGGCCGGTCTCTGCGACGGGCAGAACGATTCTCACGGCCGCGATCGTTCTCGCTGTGATGATTCTGCCCATCATCACCTCCTTGAGCCGTGAGGTGTTTCTGCAGACCCCGCGGCTCACCGAAGAGGCCGCCCTGGCGCTCGGTGCGACGCGGTGGGAGATGATCCGCCTCTCGGTCATACCGTTCGGCAGATCGGGGGTTCTTTCCGCCGCCGTGTTGGGGCTCGGCAGAGCGCTCGGTGAGACCATGGCGGTCACGATGGTGCTATCGGCCACCGGCGCGGTGTCATTCAGGCTGTTGACGTCGCAGAATCCGTCGACGATCGCCGCGAACCTTGCGCTCACCTTTCCCGAGGCCTACCAAACCAACATCAATGTGCTGATCGCCACAGGGCTCTTGCTGTTCATCGTTACCTTCTTGGTGAGCGCGCTTTCGCGCAGAATCGTGAGGAAGCTGAGTGCGAGTGAATAGGTCAGCCGCGCGCTTATTCCACCCGGTCGAACTCGCCGATCAGGTCGACCTGGGCCGGGGCCTCTCTGCTCGCCGCCGCTTCACCAACCGGGCGATGACGGTGCTCATTTCGGTGTCGTTCCTCCTCGCGCTCGCGCCGCTCGTCTCGGTGCTGTGGGAAACCGTTTCACGCGGGCTGACCCGAATCGACGTCGAGTTCTTCACGTATTCGATGCGCGGAATCATGGGGGAGGGCGGTGGGGCCCTGCACGCGATCGTTGGCACGCTTCTCATCACCCTCGCTGCGGTCGCGATATTCGTGCCGCTCGGTGTGCTCGCCGCGATCTACCTCGTCGAGTACGGGCGCGGGCGCGCAGCCAGAGTGATCACGTTTCTCGTCGATGTCATGAGCGGCATCCCGTCGATCGTGGCGGGCCTCTTCGCTTACGCCGTCTTCAGCCTCATTCTCGGCCCGGGTGTCAAGCTCGGCATCGCGGGTGCGCTCTCACTCGCGCTCTTGATGACGCCTATCGTCGTGCGTTCCACGGAAGAAATGCTGCGCTTGGTTCCTGCGGAGCTGCGCGAAGCGTCGCTGGCGCTTGGCGCACCCAAGTGGGTCACGATCCTGCGCATTGTCTTACCGACATCGCTTGCGGGGATCGTCACGGGCGTGCTGCTCGGCATCTCACGCATCATCGGCGAGACCGCTCCGCTGCTCATCGCGGCCGGTTTCACGGCGAATATGAATCTGAATTTGTTTGCGGATCGCATGCAGTCGCTCCCCGTCTACGTGTACACGCAGTATTCCAATCAGGGCAACCCGGCCTTCGCGTTCGTGGATCGCGCGTGGGCCGCTGCACTCACCCTGGTCGTGATTGTTCTCGCGCTCAATCTGCTCGGCCGTCTCATCGCCCGCAGATTCGGAGTGCGGTCCAAGAAGTAGCAGTGAGAAAGGGAAAGATGGTGTCGAGTCTGCTGGAAATTGACAGCCTGAACGTCTACTACGGCGAGTTTCATGCGTTGGAAGACGTCAATATTTCGATCGCGACGAAGTCGGTGACGGCGTTCATCGGGCCGTCGGGGTGCGGCAAGTCGACGCTTCTGCGCACGCTCAACCGAATGCACGAGATCACACCCGGAGGCAGGGTCGAAGGGCGCGTGTCTCTTGGCGGAACCGACCTGTACGCGTCTGGCACGGACCCGGTTTCGGTGCGGAAACACGTCGGAATGGTCTTTCAGAGACCGAACCCCTTTCCGACCATGTCGATTCGCGAGAATGTACTCGCGGGGGTGCGGCTCACGAACCGCAAGATTTCGGCCGCCGACGCCGATGACCTGGTCGAGAAGTCGCTACGCGGTGCAAACCTGTGGAACGAGGTCAAGG
>JAGQTL010000042.1:0-15276 GCA_020439035.1 Leucobacter sp.
GACCTTGACGCCGCCGGCCTTGCCGCGGCCGCCGGTCTTCACCTGAGCCTTGACGACGACCACGTCGCTGCCCGTGTCGGCGGCGATCTTCGCCGCGGCGGCCCGGGCCTCCTCCGGGGTGTCTGCGGTGATGCCGGCAAGCACCGGGACCCCGTATCGTTCGAACAGATCTCGTGCCTGGTACTCGTACAGATCCACGCGTATTCCTTCGGTGTTGAGCAGGGAGTGCGGCGAGGCGGAAGTGTCTCGACGTCGAACTGGATTCGACCAAGGATCAAGCCTACCACCGGGAATGGCACTGATTATTCCCCTCTGGCGCTGAAGCGCGTATGCTACCACACAGTTGCATTTGATGACTCCAAAGGAGCAGTCACCATGAACGTCAACGCTTCCTTACGCCACCGACTTCACCGCCTCATCGCGATGTGCGCCGCCGCCGCCACTGCGACGATGGGGCTGTTCGCGCTCGCGCCGCAGCCCGCCGCGCAGGCGGCGACGATGGGCGACCTGGTGCTCGCCGAATGGGGCACCACGACCGGTTGGGCCACCACCCTCCTCGAGGACGGGTCGCCCCGCGGTTGGCACAGCGTCATGTACGCGACGGTCTGCAACCCGACGGATGAGACCTACGACAATCGCAGCGGCCCGGGTTCCCCGTCGGGCAACGTCATCGGCGAGATCAGTTTCGATGCGCCCGGCAACTACCTCCTGAACCCCTGGGTGTTCGGCGGCCACTCCTCCAGAAACATGCTGGAGCTCCCGGCGCACACCTGCCACCGCTTCACCCACGAGGTTCTTGGAAACAGCTGGCTCGATATCCTGACCGTTCCCCCTCAGCCGTTCTACCTGTCGATGTACGGTGGCAAGCGGTACGCCTGGCCGTTCAAGACGCAGTCCATGATGTCGACGCTCGGCGTCGCCGGGCCGGCTGACAAAGCGGAGCCGGGGCAGTCCATCCGGCGCTGCCCGACCCCGGGAGGGGGTACGACCCCGTGGGAATACCACCTCGGGTCGCCGCCCGAGCACACGGTGTGCGACATGCCGCTGCAAGACGAGGGCTTCAACGGCCACCGCCCCATCTGCTCGTCCGGTTCGGACTGGTATGACCGGCCCGATCTCGACGGGGTGATCGAAGAGTACTTCGTGGACTGCCTCGACAGCACCTCCTACGGCGCCGGCATCGTCGGCGAACCCGGAGGGTCGATCAGCGGGCAGATCAGTTCCGACGTCGCGACCGTCGGCCGTGTCGTCGCCAAGGACACGCATTCGAGCAAGGAGGTCTCCGTCTACCCGGTTTCCTTCGGCCCGAACGGCGAGTTCACGGTCGGCGGCCTCTGGCAGGGGGATTGGACGCTGCTGATCGACCGCACCGGTACGCTCCCGGACATCTGGTACGGCGATGTGCTCGACAACGAGGTGCAGGCCGGCGATCCCGGTGCCGATCCGCAGGTGATCACGATCGGCTTCGAGCAGGACGTGGACCTCGGCAGTATCTCACCGCTTCCGAGCGAGGTCACAGATTCCCCGTACCTCAGCGTGGCGTTCCCCGCCGATGTCGCGAGCAACCCGATCCGGCCCGGCATGCGCGTCTATCCGGAGGTGTGGTTCGACCCGACCTGGCCGGAGGCGATCCGCTACAACGACTCCCAGGGCGGCCAGGACTTCGAGGCCTCGCTGCAGTGCCGTCTCGTTTCGGGATCCGACGTGATCAGGGACTGGACGAGCGGATGCGCGACGAACGGCATCCTCGCCGGGACCGCAACGGGACCGCAGGTTCTGAGCCTGGTCGGCTCGCCGCTCGCACTGCAGGTGCGCGCGAATCGGCCCCAGATGCGCACGTACCTTTCGCCCCTCACCGCCCCGGTCGAGCCGGTGCTCCTCGGCAAGCGCGCGGTCACCGACACCGGGCGACCGTTCAACATCCTCTACCAGCCGAAGGTCGGCAGTTTCGTCCAACTGCAGACCTGGACCGGCCTGCCCGCGAACCGCTACTTCGAGCTCACCGACAGCACTGCCTCGGACAAGTCATTGGGCATCGCCAGCGCCGATATCGAGTGGTTCGTCGACGGTGTCGCCGCCGGCACCGGGAGCGTCTTCTACCCTGAGGCAACCCACGCGGGCAAGGTGCTCTCGGTCACGGCGTCCGTGGGCTGCGGCACGTCGCACACCGAGTGCGTGTCCCGCGGCCCCGTGCCCGTCGACGTGATCCTGCCCGACGACACGGTCCCACCCGATCCGGAACCGATGATCGTGTCGGGCACGAAGATCTCGGGCACCGCCAAGGTCGGTTCCAAACTCACCGCGGTCGCGGGCACCTGGCCGGCCGGCGCGAGCGTCGGCTACGCCTGGTACCGGGGCGCGACGAAGGTCGGCACGGGGTCGAGCTACACCGTGAAGGCGGCTGACGTCGGGAAGCGGATCACCCTGAAGGCGACGGGCACCCTCGCGGGTTACGAGACCACGGTCGTCAGCGTCGACACCGCAGCCAAGGCGATCAAGGGCAGCCTCAAGGCCGCGAAGCCGAAGATCACCGGAACCGCGAGAGTCGGCAAGACCTTGAAGGTGAAGGTCGGCAGCTGGACGGCAGGGGTCAAGCGATCCGTGAGATGGTACGCGAACGGGAAGTCGCTCCGCGGCGCCACCAAGACGAGCCTGAAACTCACGAACTCGCTGAAGGGCAAAAAGATCGTCGTGAAGATCAAGGGAACGAAGTCCGGCTACGTCAGCCGAACCGTGTTCAGCAAGGCCACCGTCAAAGTCAAGGCGAAGAAGCGGTAGCTCTCGCGAAGGCCGCGTCAGATCTTTTTGATCGGCGAGAGCTTCACCAGCAGCTTCCGCTCGCCGACGCTGTCGAACACGGCGTGCGCCACCCGCTTGGACCCCTCGCCCGTGATGCCGGTCACGCGGCCCTCACCGTAATCCTCATGCCGGATGCGGTCGCCGGGCGCGAGCTCGAGGTCGCCGTTGTCGCGGATCGAGGCGCCCACCATGTTCGGGAACCCGCCGCCGGCGGCCTGCGCCTCCTTCGCCAGCCGCTTGCGCTCCCGCCAGGTATCGAGCGCCGACTGCATGCCGCCGGATGCCGGCTCCGCGAGCGCCGCACTGCCACTCGACGCCCCGCCGCGCCCGAACGCGACCGACGACTCGGCGCGCCCGGACGGGCGGGAGGGTCGCCCGCCGTACCGGCCGCCCTCGCCGCGCGGCGCGTTGAGCGCCCGTGACTCCGTGCCGCCGCGCGAGGTCACCTCTCCCGGCGACTGGCGCCAGTCGATCAGGTGGTCGGGGATCTCCTGCAGGAACCGCGAGGGCAGCGCGACCCCGATGTCGCCGTAGCTCGCACGGGTCGACGCAAGGGTGATGAAGAGTCGCTGCCGAGCCCGTGTGATCCCGACGTACATGAGCCGGCGCTCCTCGTTCACCCCGCCCACCTCGTCGACCGACATCTGGTGCGGCAGCAGCCCCTCCTCGACACCGGTGATGAACACGGCGGGGAACTCCAGCCCCTTCGCCGTGTGCAGCGTCATGAGCGACACCGTGCCGCTGCGGTCGTCGAGCTCGTCCGCCGCGGCCACGAGCGACACCTCGGTGAGGAACTCGAGCAGTCCCGCGCCGGGGTTGCGCACGTCGAACTCGCGGGCGACCGAGACGAGTTCTTCGAGGTTCTCGGCGCGCGCCTCGTCCTGCGGGTCGCGCTTGGCCCGCAGCTTCTCGATCATCTCGGTCTCGTCGAGGATCAGCTTCAGCACCTCGGCGACGGGCGCGGGCCGCTTCTCCTGTCCTTCCGCGTCTGCACCGCCGCCGCCGAGCGCCATGCGCATCGCGCGCTCGAGCAGCCCGCCGAGCTCGAGGATCGCGCCGCGTACCTTGGGGCCGAAGCCGATCTCGTCGGCGCGCCGCATGGCCTCGTGGAACGAGATGCCCTGGGCCTCCTGGAACATGGCGAGGTGCGCCTCGGCCATCGGCCCGATGCCCCGCTTCGGCGCGCCCAGCAGGCGCGACCACGCAATGGGGTCGTAGGGGTTCGCCAGGCTCGTGAGGTAGGCCATCGCGTCTTTGATCTCAGCGCGTTCGTAGAACTTGGTGCCGCCGAGCACGCGGTACGGAATGGCCGACCGGATAAGCAGTTCTTCGAGTGCGCGCGTCTGCGAGTTGGTGCGATAGAACACGGCGATGTCGCCGTAGGCCATGCCCTGGCGATGCAGATCCTCGATCTCCTCGGCCACGAAACGCGCCTCGTCGTGCTGCGAATAGCCGGTGAAGCCCGTGATCTTCTGCCCGTCGCCCGCGGTGGTGAAGAGATGCTTCTCGAGGCGATCGAAGTTGTTGCCGATCACGGCATTCGCGGCGCTCAGGATGTTCTGCGTCGAGCGATAGTTCTGTTCGAGCAGCACGACCTTCGCGCCCGGGAAGTCGCGCTCGAACTCGCTGATGTTGCGGATGTCGGCGCCGCGGAAGGCGTAGATGGACTGGTCTGAGTCGCCGACCACGGTCAGGGATGCGGCATCCATCACCGGCAGCAGCATCGCGGGCGAGCGATCGTTCGCGGCGATACGGTCCTCGATCGGGCGCGTGAGCTCGTGGATCAGCGCGTACTGAGCGTGGTTCGTGTCTTGATATTCGTCGACGAGGATGTGCCGGAAGCGGCGGCGATACGTGTCTGCCACCTCGGGGAACGACCGGAACAGGAACACGGTCTGCGCGATCAGATCGTCGAAGTCGAAGGCGTTCGCGCGGCGCATCTCGCGCTCGTACGACGCGAAGATCTCGAGAAACACCCGCTCGACCGGGTCGCTCATGTTGGCCTGGCGGGCGAACGACTCGGCGTCGGCGAGCTCGTTCTTCAGCTTCGAGATGCGCCCCATCACCGACGAGACGGTGAGCCCGTACGAGTCTGCCTCGTGCTGCTTGACCAGGCGCTTGATCAGCGCCTTCGAGTCGCCCGAGTCGTAGATCGTGAACGCCTTGGTGAACCCGAAGCGCTCGGCCTCGCTGCGCAGGATGCGCACACATGCCGAGTGGAAGGTCGAGATCCACATGCCCCGGGATGCCTGGCCGATGAGCTGCTCGACGCGTTCACGCATCTCGGCCGCCGCCTTGTTGGTGAAGGTGATCGCGAGGATCTGGCTCGGCCACGCCTCGCGGTTCTGGATCAGCCCGGCGATGCGATGCGTGAGCACACGGGTCTTGCCGGAGCCCGCGCCGGCGACGATGAGCAGCGCGGGGCCGCGGTATTCGACGGCCTCGCGCTGGGGCGGATTCATGCCCGCAAGCAGGTCATTCGAGAGGAGGCTCATGATCCATCAAGTCTAAGCACGGCCCCCGACACGGGTGGCCAAGATCCGGCGCCTGGAGGCCCCGCTTCTAGGCGCGATCACAGCGCAGCAGTGGTTGGATGATCGCATGCGCACCGTGTTGAACATCATCTGGCTCGTGCTCTCGGGCTTCTGGCTGTTTCTCGGCTACATCGCCGCGGGCATCCTGCTGTGCATCCTGATCGTGACCATCCCGTGGGGCATCGCCTCGTTCCGCATCGGCGTGTACGCGCTCTGGCCGTTCGGCCGGCAGATCGAGGCCAAGCCGAACAGCGGCGCGTGGTCGTTCCTCGGCAATGTGGTCTGGTTCATCCTCGCCGGCTGGTGGCTTGCCCTCGCGCACATTCTCTCCGGCATCGCGCTGTGCGTCACGATCATCGGCATCCCCCTCGGGATCGCCGACTTCAAGATGGTGCCCGTCTCGCTCATGCCGCTCGGCAAGGTCATCGTCGAGCGGCCCGGGACGTATATCTGAGTCCGATCCACGGCGGCGCGGGCCGGGTGAAGCTCGGGTGAACCGCCGGCGTGGACCGCTGGCGTGGCGGGGCGCACCGGCGACTGCCTGCATGGGGAAGCGCACGTGGCGACCCCATGCGTTGCACGAAGGGGCATAGAGAACGCGTGTGCGTTGCCCGACTGTGCAAGCACTGCACACAACGCGGTGTGCACGTCTCACTCGATCCGGCTGCGCAGCGGCGCGCGGCAGGCCACTGCAGGAGCCGACCCCGGCCACCGCGACGCGTACGACGCCGTGCGAGGATCCGGCCCCACACTCCGGGATCCCCGAATCAGATGGACAGCACCTGATCCCCACAGGAGTTCGTCATGGCCCACCGCACCGCGCGCTGGCTCGTCGCCGGCGCATGCACGATCGCCCTCGCGTCCGGCCTCGTCGCCGCCGACGCCCGCCTCACCTCCCACACACACACGCGCGACGCAGCCCGCGAGGCCCTCACCGTGCGGGCGTCGACCCACGACCGTCTCCGCGCGGCAAACGATGCCATCGGCGAGCGCATCGACACGCTCCGTGAGGTGAACGCCAAGCACGAGGCGTCGCTCGCCTCGACCGAGGGAATGCTGCCGTGAGCCGCGTGATACGCGGGGTGCTCGCGACGGCGAGCGCTGCGGCGATCATCCTCGGCGGCGGGGCGCTCGAGCGGCACGAGGTACTCGTCGGCGACATCCGCACGCTCGATGTGCGGGCAGGAGTCGTGGCCGAGCGCGTTGCCGTCGAGCGGCGCACCGGCGTCGAACTCGCTTCGGCGCTCGCCGAGCAACAGGCGCGCACCGCGCGGGGCGCCGAACTCCTGCAGGCGCGCGGGCCGTTCCTCTCAGCGGTCGCCGCGTTTCGCACGGCGTTCGCCGGCGCGGACGGCAAAGTGGATGCCTCAGCCCACCTCGCCCGCGTCACCGACGCGCAGGCCGCGGTGCTCGGCGAGCGTGAGCGGCCCGGCATTGTCGCCGCGGCGACCGAGACCGTCACCGCCGCGTCCGGAGAGGTGGAATCGGCGATCAAGTCGTACGACGACGAGCGGCGGCGGCTCGCCGAGCTCGCGGCGGCCGCGGCGGCGTCGCGCAGTCGCTGGGCGGATGGCGGTGGTTGTGGCGGCCGGTCGGGTGCGGCATCCATCGCCTCGAGCGGGGGCGGGGGCGGGGGTGGTGGCGGCGGGGGTGGCGATGCGCTCGCGCGAGCACAGAGCGCGCTGGCGCAGGTGGGAGGCGGCCACGTGCCAGTGCGCGCCTACGACGGCAACTGCCAGGGGCGATACGCCGATGCCTGCTCGTACTCCTCGGGGTACATCGCCGTCGCACCGGCGATCGCCCGGTACGGCCAGGGCCGCCTGCAGTGGGCGATGGCGCACGAGTTCGCCCACCAGGTGCAGTTCAGCGAGTGGGGCGCGCTGCAGCGCTCAGGCACGTTCGCGTCACTTTTCGGCGGAGACATGGAAGCGCTCGCGAACTGCATGGCCGCCGCGAAGGGCTACGGCTCTTGCGCCGGAGCGCAGCTCGAGTTCGCGCGCGGGGTGTGGGGGCGGAACGTCCCGGGGTAGGGGCGGCGGGGCGGATGCCGCAGCCCGGCCTCGTGCGCTCACACGTTCGCTTCGCGCTCGGCGCTTGGCGGCGCTTGTTTTTTGTTCGGATGTATCTGCGAGAGAAGTTCTCCACAGTTCCCACCCTCTCCGATTGAATGTCCGAGGCTCCTGCGATGATTGAGGCATGAAACCCACCAATGAAGGTGAAGCGACCCCGGCGGAAATCGCCCTCCTCGACGCGTCGCGCGAGCGGCTCGTGCAACTGCAGAAAGCTGACAGCGTCCGTTACGCAGAAGAGATGCAGGTCTTGCACGAGGCCTCCCGGCTGGCCGGCGACATCGCGACCCGTGGCAGCAAAGACAGCTGCGAATCCGAATTGGCGCATCGTTCGATCTCAGCCGAGTTCAGCACACCGTTGCGGATCAGCGACCGGACCATGCAACGCCGCATGGCCCTCGCCGACACGCTCGTGCAGGACTTCTCGGGCACGTTTGCCGCGCTGAAGGAGACACGGATCTTCCGCGGGCATGTCAGCGTGATCCTCGACGCGGGCGCCCACCTGCCGGATGCGCAGTCCCGCGCCGCGTACGAGGAGGCCGTGTTGCCCCTCGCGGAGCGAGAAGCGCCGTCCCGGGTGCGCCCATACGCGCGGCTTGTCGCCGAGCGGCTGCACCCGCGCTCGCTCAAGGAGCGGCACGCGGAGGCGGCGGCATGCCGCGGGGTGTGGACGCGGGAGCTGCCGGATGGCATGTCGCAGTTGACCGCGATCATCCCGACCGTCGCCGCGAATGGCATCCTGGACCGACTCAACCAGTTCGCCGACAGCGCCAAAGCTGCCGCCGACGAATCCGTCGCCGGCGAGTCCGCCGCCGGCGACGGATTCGGGCCCGGCGCGGTCGTTGCCGACACGCGCACGAAGGACCAGCGGCGCGCGGACGCATTCGCTGATATCGGCCTCACCAGTGACCCGGCGGCGCACGCCGGCCCGGTCGGGGTCCAGACGATCGTGCCGCGGGTGCAGCTGCAGATATCGATGTTGTCGCTGATGGGTCTCGCCGACACTCCCGCCATCGTCGACGGCCTCGCCCCGGTCGACGCGGAGACCGCCCGTATCCTTGCCGGTGCCGCTTCCGGTTGGGATCGGGTGCTCACCCACCCGATCACCGGGGCGGTACTCGCGGTCGACCGGTACACACCCACCGCGGAGCTCAAGCGCACCCTGCGGGTGCGCGACTAGCACTGCCGCTTCGCCGGTTGCCGGCAACCCGTCTCCCGCTGCGACCTCGACCACACCTACCCCCACGCCCTCGGCGGCGAGACCTGCGACAGCAACCTCGCGCACTTGTGCCGCCGTCACCACGTGCTCAAGCACGCCACCGCATGGTCGGTGGTGCAGCTGCCGGGTGGGGTCCTCGAATGGACGAGCCCCACCGGGCAGCTGTACCGGGATATCCCGACCAGCTCCGTGCTCTTCGAACCCGACGCCGACTGGAACGACGCCTTCGCCAACGCGAACGCGAACGCCGCCGCGAACGCGAAGGTAGCCGCGAATGCGACCGCGACCGCGAATGCGAATGCGAATGCGAATGCCGGATTCGATTCCGGCGAGGACGACCCGCCGCCGTTCTGATCGCTCGCGCCGTCGGGTGGACGCCCGGGTGGACGCCCAGGTGTTCGCCCGCGGACTCGATCGCGTATACGCGGGGATCGTGGCGCCTCGAAGCTAGCCCTCGTGTGCGCGTCGGAAGAACTCGACGCCGAGGTCGGCGTGGTCGACGAAGACGCCGTCCACGCCGCTGTCACGGATGAGCGCCCATTCCGCCTCGTAGTCGCCGAACGCCGCCCGCCCGCCGCGGGTGCGAAACTCCGGGGCGAGAAACTGGTTCTCGGGCCGCAGCGTCCACGTGAACACCTGCAAACCGCGGGCATGGGCATCCGCCACGAGCTGCGACGTCGGCGCGCCCGGCGAATCGCGGGGGCTCGCCGCCCCGCGGGCGGGCTCGAGGAGCATCCGTTTCGCGACGCTGATGCCGTCGAGGCGCCCGACGAGGGCGTCGAGGCCGGCGGGCGTGGTCGTGTGCCGATAGCTCGCCGCCTTCGGGCCGAGGGCGAGCACCTGGTCGAACGGACGGCCCGCGCCCTCGAGGAGATACACATAGCTGCCGGGGATGCCGAGGGCGCGGAGCTGGGTGAGCACCGTCTGCTCGAACGACTCGATCACGAGCGGCAACGCGCCCGTGCCCCAGCCCGCCTCGGCGAGCTCGGCGGCCAGCAGCGGCGCGATCCCGAGGCCGATGCCCTCGAAGTAGCTCGCGTGCTTGACCTCCACGACCGCGCCGATGCGGCGGCCCTGGGCAAGCCCGGCGGCGCGCACGAGGTCGAGCACATCGCGCAGTCGCAGCAGCGACTGCTGGTCGTCGAAGCTCGCGCTGGAGGGACGCAGCTGCGGCAGCCGTTCCCGGCAACGCAGGGTGGCGAGCTCGTCCCACGTGAAATCCTCGGTGAACCAGCCGCTCATCGCCGAGCCATCCACCGTCTTCGTCGTGCGCCGGTGCGCGAACTCGGGGCGATCGGCGACATCGGTGGTGCCCGAGATCTCGTTCTCGTGCCGCACGACGAGCACGCCGTCCTTCGAGACGACCACGTCGGGCTCGACGGCGTCGACGCCCATCGCGAGTGCGAGGTCGTACGCCGAGCGGCTGTGCTCGGGGCGGTAGGCAGAGGCACCGCGGTGGCCGATCACGAGCGGATGGCGACGAGTCATGCCCCAAGCGTAATGAGCGGATGCGCCGGCGCCCGCGCGAGTTCTTGGTGCTCTCCCAGCGAACAGCCCGTTCCGCACAGCGAGAACCCGTTATCGTTAGAACCCAAGAACCCTGTTCAACCACCGCTTTTGGAGTGTGAGCGACCTCATGGCCCTCGACAACCCCGCATTCAACCGCCCGGCGTTCCAGGATCCCGCCGCCAACCGCGGTGGTGCCCAGGCCGGGGTGCACGACCCGTACTTCGCACACGCGCAGGCGAACGCCGCGCAGACCGTGCAGCTGGACAGCATGTACGCCGTGCCACCGGCCGGCGCCGTGAACACCGACCGCATGACGGTCGAAGACACGGTCTGGAAGACCGTCGGCCTGTTCGCTGTGCTGCTGGTCACCGCGGTCGTCGGCTGGGTGTGGAGCCTCTCGGCCGTCTCGCCCACCTCCGGCCCGAGCATGGCGCCGTGGCTGATCGGCATGATCGGCGGCTTCGTGCTCGCCATGGTCAACATCTTCAAGAAGCAGCCGAGCGTCCCCCTCATCATCGCGTACGCCGCGTTCGAGGGCCTCTTCGTCGGCGGCATCTCGGCGTTCTTCGAGTTCCTCTACCCCGGCATCGTGATGCAGGCGACGCTCGCCACGGTCGCCGTGGTCGGTGTCACCCTCGCGCTGTTCGCCAACGGCAAGATCCGCGCCTCGAAGAAGGCCACCAAGATCTTCATGATCGCGATGATCGGCTACGCCGTCTTCTCGCTGCTGAACCTCATCCTGATGTGGACGAACGTCATCCCGGCCGGCATGATGTTCGGCCTGCACAGCGCCACCGTCATGGGCATCCCCCTCGGCTTGATCATTGGCGTCCTCGTCGTCATCATGGCCGCGTACTCGCTCGTGCTCGACTTCGACAGCGTGCAGCGCGGCGTCCGCAACGGCGCCCCGCGCAAGATGGCCTGGACCGCTGCCTTCGGCATCATGGTCACCGTCGTGTGGCTGTACGTCGAGATCCTGCGCATCCTCGCGATCCTGCGCAACAACTGACGTCGCCGCCTGGCGGCTGCCAAATGCGGAACGGGTGTCGCCTTCGGGCGGCACCCGTTCCGCATTTCCGCGCGAGGTGCCCGATGCGCCCCAACCCGTCAGCGGCGTGTGGGTCCCGCGAGCGCACGCGCCACGGCCGCCGCCAGCGCCGACATCGAGGAAGCGATGTCCATCCGGTGCGCGGCAGCCAGCGCCTCGGCGCCCAGCCGCTCGCGCAGGCGCTCGTCGCCGAGCACGCGCACGAGCGCCACGCCCAGCGCCTCCAGATCGCCCGACGGCACCAGCACCCCGCCGCCACCGGCGAGCATGTCGTGCGGCCCGTAGCCGACGTCGTAGCTGATGACGGGGCATCCGTGACTCAGCGCCTCGACGACCACGAGACCCTGCCCCTCGAACGCCGTGGTCAGCAGCAGCAGCGCGGCATCGTCGAGCTCGCTGGATGCCTCGGGCACGTGCCCGAGCAGGTGCACGCGGCCGCGCAGCCCGAGCTCGTCGATGAGCGCCTCAAGCTGCGCGCGCGCCGGGCCGTCGCCGTAGATGTCGAGGCGGGCGGCGGGCGCCTGCGTCCCGGGCTCGACGGATACCGGGAGCTGCGCGAGGGCCGCGGCGAAGGCGCGGATCGCGTGATCGACGCGCTTGCCCGGCGCCAGCCGGTTGAGCATGATGACGCGCCCCGGTGTGCGTGCGGCGGCCGGGACGCGGGTGGCGGCCGGCTCGGCCGGGTGCGGGACGATGGCGAACGTGTCACGGGCGCCGAAGCGCGCGGCGACGGCCGCGGCCTGCGAGGGGGTGGGCCAGACGATGGCGTCGAACGCGTCCATGATCCCGAACCAGCGCGCCCACAGCGGGTTCAGCGGGGCGTCGGGGGTGTGCGGCGGCTCGGTGTGCGCGGTGTGGATCGTGTGCACGATGCGCACGCCGGGCTCGGCGAAGGGCACCAGCAGCTCGCCCAGCTGACGCGATTCGCACACCACGACGACCGGGCGCTCGGGATCGCGCGCCGCGGCGCGCAGCCTCGCCACGACGTGCGAGAGCCACGCGCGGTACAGCCCGCCGAAGCCCTCGAGCACGCCGATGATGCCCTCCGGGCCCCACACGCCCACGGGTGCGGTGGAGAGGTGCCAATCCGGGTCGCCCGCGATCACCGGGAGATCGATCACGGGATGGCCCGCGGCATCCGTCACCGTTCGATATGGGAGCCCGGCCGCGAGCGCGCCGGGGCGCGCGGCCGCGACGAGCCATGCGGCCGCACCGGCGGCCTCAGTGGATGCGGTGACGCCCGGGGGCGCCGCGCCCCCCGCCTCGTCGAACAGGTTGCGCATTCGCGCGGGATCGGCGAGCAGTCCGAGCCGGGCGAACTCGGCGCGATGCGCGTCGTGCTCGGCGCGTGCGCCGGGGTCGACCGTCAGCAGCCAGGGCCCGCGGCCCGCATCGACGCCCGCCGCGGCCATGTGGCGCGCGCGCTGCATCGTGGCGATCGTGAACCCGCCGTCGAGTCCCGGCACGAGCCGGCTCGACAGCACGAGGTACTCGGCATCAGGAAACCGCACCGCGCACCCCGAACGACGGCTTGCAGCCGCCGGCTACTCCCACTCGATGGTCCCCGGGGGCTTCGACGTGACGTCGAGCACCACGCGGTTCACATCGCGCACCTCATTGGTGATGCGGTTCGAGATCCGCGAGAGCACGTCGTAGGGCACCCGTGCCCAGTCCGCCGTCATGGCGTCCTCGGAGGTGACGGGGCGCAGCACGATGGGGTGACCGTAGGTGCGGCCGTCGCCCTGCACGCCCACCGACCGGACGTCGGCCAGCAGCACCACCGGAAATTGCCAGATCGCGCGGTCGAGACCGGCGGCGGTCAGCTCGAAGCGGGCGATGGCGTCCACCTGGCGCAGCAGGTCGAGCCGATCTTTGGTGACCTCACCGATGATGCGAATGGCAAGGCCGGGGCCCGGGAACGGGTGCCGCCACACCATGTCGGACGGCAGGCCGAGTTCGGTGCCCACCGCGCGCACCTCGTCCTTGAACAGGGTGCGCAGCGGCTCGATCAGCTTGAACTGCAGGTCGTCGGGCAGGCCGCCCACGTTGTGGTGGCTCTTGATGTTGGCCGCGCCCTCGCCGCCGCCCGACTCGACCACGTCGGGGTAGAGGGTGCCCTGCACCAGATACTCGATGTCTTTGGTGGCGTTCAGCACACGGGCGGCGTCTTCGAAGGTGCGAATGAACTCGCGCCCGATGATCTTGCGCTTGGTCTCGGGGTCGCTCACGCCGGCCAGCGCGCCCAGGAACCGGTCGGCCTCGTCACGCACCACCAGGTCGACGCCCGTGACGGCGACGAAGTCGCGTTCGACCCGTTCGGCCTCGCCCTGGCGCAGCAGCCCGTGATCGACGAAGACGCACGTCAACTGGTCGCCGACGGCCTTCTGCACCAGCGCGGCCGCGACCGCCGAATCGACGCCGCCCGACAGCGCGCACAGCACCTGAGCGTCGCCCACCTGGGCCCTGATGGCCTCGACGGAGTCGTCGACGATGCTGGCCGGCGTCCAGTCCTGGCTGCAGCCGGCGATCTTGACCAGAAACGTCTCGAGCACGACCTGGCCGAACTCCGAATGACCGACCTCGGGGTGCCACTGCACTCCGGCGAGGCCGCGGGTGAGGTCTTCGAAGGCCGCGACCGGCGAGCCGTCCGAGGTCGCCAGGCACAAGAACCCGGGCGGCGGCGCGTACACGGAGTCGCCGTGGCTCATCCAGGCGCTGAAATTGGGCGGCAGGTCGCCGAGCAGTTCGCCGCCCTCGCCCACGTGCACCGGGGTGCGGCCGAACTCCGACAGCCCGGTGCGGCGCACCTCGCCGCCGAGCGCAGCCGCCATGGCCTGAAAGCCGTAACACATGCCGAAGGTGGGAATGCCGGTGGTGAACAGGGCCGGATCGACCTGCGGGGCACCGGGGGCATAGACCGACTGAGGGCCGCCCGACAACACGATGGCCTTGGGTTTGCGCGCCAGAATCTCGTCGACCGAGGCGGTGTGCGGCACGATCTCGGAGTAGATGCGCGCCTCGCGGACGCGCCGCGCGATCAGCTGGGCGTACTGGGCGCCGAAGTCGACGACGAGTACCAACTCGTGCTCGTGGCTCATGGGACGTCAGTCTAGGGAGAGACGATTGGTACTATCATTACCTACCGAGTTTACGGAACATGGATTATCCCCACCCGATGAGTAGTTAGGTAGCTGCATGCAGATCTATGACGACGTCACCGCACTGGTCGGACGCACTCCGCTCGTTCGCCTCAACCGCATCTTCGGCGACACCAAGGCAACCGTGCTGGGCAAGCTTGAGTTCTACAACCCCGCCANNCTCGGTGAAGGACCGTATCGGCGTGGCCATGATCGACGCCGCCGAGGCGTCGGGGCAGCTCAAGCCGGGCGGCACCATCGTCGAGGCCACGTCGGGCAACACCGGCATCGCGCTGGCGATGGTGGGCGCGGCCCGCGGGTACCGGGTGGTGCTGACGATGCCCGAGACCATGAGCAAGGAACGGCGGGCCCTGCTGCGCGCGTTCGGCGCCGAGCTGGTGCTGACCCCCGGCCCCGAGGGCATGCGTGGCGCCGTGGCGCGCGCCGAGGCGATCGGCGCCGAAGAGGGCGCCGTGCTGGTGCGTCAGTTCGCCAACCAGGCCAACGTCGACATTCACCGCAAGACCACCGCCGAAGAGATCTGGAACGACACCGACGGCACCGTCGACTACGTGGTGGCCGGCATCGGCACCGGCGGCACCATCAGCGGCGTCGGCCAGGTGCTCAAAGAGCGCAAGCCGAGCGTCAAGATGATCGCCGTCGAGCCCAAGGAGTCCCCGATCCTCGAGGGCGGCCAGCCCGGCCCGCACAAGATTCAGGGCATCGGGGCGAACTTCATTCCCGAGATCCTCGATCGTTCGATCATCGACGAGATCCTGCCGCAGAACGCCGAGACCGCGGTTGAGTACGCGCGACTGGCCGCCGCTCAAGAGGGCCTGCTGGTCGGCATCAGCTCGGGTGCAGCGCTCGCGTCCGCGGGTGAGTTGGCGGCCCGCGAAGAGAACGCCGGCAAGGTGATCGTGGTGATCATCCCCTCGTTCGGCGAGCGGTACCTGTCGAC
>JAGQTL010000042.1:15282-15538 GCA_020439035.1 Leucobacter sp.
CTGTACTCGGATCTGATGGACTGAGGGTCAACGCGGCAGCGGGAGGGTTCCGGTCGGAACCCTCCCGCTGCTGCGTTTCAGCCCTGACACAGGCTCAGGGCAGCTTGCACTGGCGCCCTTCGGTGTTGATGTGGTGGGTGTCGAGCAGGTTGCCGGCCCACACCCAGCCCTGGGTGCCGTCCAAGAGGCGCACGTGCCACCAGGTGTGCTGGTACTTGTTGCGCACGAAGCAGTCCAGGTGCACGGTACGCATCCG
>JAGQTL010000316.1:0-3451 GCA_020439035.1 Leucobacter sp.
TGGTCGCCGCCCGAGCAGAACGACCGCACGCCGTCTTTCGGGCTCGGCCCGTTGCCGGTGAGGAGCACGGCGCCGACGCGCGGGTTCGTGCGCGCCCGATCCAGCGCATCGTAGAGCTCGTCCACGGTGCGCGGCCGGAACGCGTTGCGCACCTCCGGCCGGTCGAAGGCGATGCGCGAGATGCGGCCGTCGCGGCTCAGGTGCGCCGTGATGTCGGTGTAGCTCTCGGATCCGGGCGCCGGCTCCCACTCAGCGGCGTCGAAGAGCTCGGAAATCGCGTCTGCACTCATGCTCCCCAGCCTACTTGCGGGCGACCGCGCCGGCCGAGCCGCGCGAGCGCACGGAGTCGGCATCCAGCCCGCGCACGAGACGCTCGGTGCGAAGATGGTCGGGTGACGCACCCATTCGCGCAGCCCGCGCTCGCCGACCTGCTCGCCGCCGCCCGCGTGGTGGCGATCCCGACCCGCACTCGCTTCCGCGGAGTGACCGTGCGCGAGGCCGTCGTGTTCGACGCGCCCGCCGGCGCGAGCGAGTTCTCGCCGTTCCCCGAGTACGACGACGCCGAGGCGAGCGCCTGGCTCGCCGCGGCGATCGAGTTCGGATGGGGCCGGCCCGAAGCCGATGCGCCGATCCTTCGCGAGCGGATCCCGGTGAACGCCACCGTTCCCGCGGTGCCGGCCGCGGAGGTCGCCGGCGTGCTCGCCCGCTTCCCCGGCTGCCGCACGGCGAAGGTGAAGGTGGCCGAGCGCGGCCAGACGCTCGCCGACGACCTCGCGCGCGTCGCCGCGGTGCGCGAGGAGATGGGGCCGGAGGCGCTCGTGCGCGTCGACGCGAACGGCGGCTGGTCGTTGCCCGAGGCGGAGGCCGCACTGCGCGCCCTCGCCCCGTTCGGGCTCGACTACGCGGAGCAGCCGTGCGCGAGCGTGCCGGAGCTCGTCGAGCTGCGGGGCCGCCTCGCCTCGCTCGTCCGCATCGCCGCCGACGAGAGCGTGCGCAAGGCCGACGACCCGCTCGCGGTCGCCCGCGCCGGCGCCGCCGACCTGCTGGTCGTGAAGGCGCAGCCGCTCGGCGGCATCGCGAACGCCCTGCGCATCGTGGATCGCGCGGGCCTGCCCGTGGTCGTCTCGAGCGCGCTCGACACCTCGGTGGGCATCGCCATGGGGCTGCACCTCGCCGCGGCGCTGCCGGCGGGCGTGCTCGCCGGCGCCTGCGGGCTCGGCACGGTCGCCCTACTCGACGGGGATGTGACCCGGCAGCCGCTCGTGCCGATCGACGGCGAGCTGCCCGTCACGCGGCCGGCGCTCGATGCCGAGTTGCTCGACCGCTTCGCCGCCCCGCCCGAGCGGGCGGCCTGGTGGCGCGAGCGGATCACCCGCTGCTTCGACCGGCTGGGCTGAGCCGGCCGCGGCCGCTCCGCGGGGCCGGCGCCGGCCGCCTCGGGATCGCGCGGATCAGACCCGCGCAGCCGCGCGCCGCGCACCCTCTCCGAGCGCCTCGAGCTTCGCCCAGGCGATCTGCGGGTGCACGCGCCCGCCCAGCCCGCAGTCGGTCGACGCGATCACCCGGTCGGGCCCGACGATGCGCGCGAAGCGCTCGATCCGCTGCGCGATGAGGTCGGGGTGCTCGACCAGGTTGGTCGAATGACCGATGACGCCGGGCACCAGCACGAGGTCGTCGGGGATGAGGTCGGCGTTCTCCTGCCAGACCGTCCACTCGTGCTCGTGCCGCGCGTTCGCGGCCTCGAACGAGATCTGCCCCACCTTCGCGCCGAGCACGGTCTTCAGAATGTGCTTCAGCTCGATGTCCGTGGTGTGCGGCCCGTGCCAGGACCCCCAGCACAGGTGCAGGCGCACACGCTCCTTGGGCAGCCCCTCGATGGCCGCGTTGATCGCGTCGACGCGCAGCTGCGTGAAGGCGACGTAGTCCTCGACGCTCGGCTCGGGGTTGATCTGATCCCAGTTCTCGGCGAGCGAGGGATCGTCGAGCTGCAGCGTCAGGCCCGCGTCGGTGATCGCACGGTACTCCTCGCGCAGGGCGGCGACCCAGGCGTCGATGTGATCCTGCTCGCTCGCGTAGAACTCGTTGCGCACCCGGGCGGCGGATCCCGGCGCGATGGCGGTGAGGAAGCCGGTCGCGCCCTCGCCCACTGCGGCGCGCAGGTTGCGGGTGTCGGCGGCGACCGCCTGCTGGCCGCGGTAGACGATCTCGCCGGTGGTCGTGGGGAAGGCGGTCGCGGTGCGGCCGGTGGAGATGCCGCTCTGCGGATCGTCGTAGGCCTCGGCGAAGGCGGCGCGGTCGCGGCGATCCGCGAACGAGGAGAGCTGCACGTTGCCGGGCGTGGAGTGGCGCGGCGGCTCGTTGAGCGCGTTCACCTCGGTGAGCGAGAGCCCGGTCACGCGCTGGAAGGAGTAGCCCCACCACGCGCCGTAGTCGACGGCGTTCGACATCGCCTTGCCGAACTCGCCGTCGCCGGGCTGGGTGATGCCGAGCTCGCGCTGGCGCGCGACCACATCGCGCACGGCTTCGGCCACGAGGGCCTCGAACTCGGGGGTCGAGCGCAGCGTGAAACCGTCGTCTTCGAAGGCCCTGGCGGCGTTCGCCTCGATCAGGGCCTGCGTGCGCGGCAGGCTTCCGGCGGTGGTGGTCTCGATTCGCGTCGTCATGGCTCGAGGCTACGCCGCTGCCGGGCGCATCGCGAACCCGATGACGCCGGATGACCGCGGCGCTACGCGGAGCGGAAGACCGTGTGCAGCGGGTGGTCGCTCACCCGGTCGCGGCCACCGAGCCCGTCGATCTCGAAGAGCACGGAGGTGCCGCAGACGGGGTAGCCCAACTGCTCGAGCATGTCGAGCGTGGCGGCGACCGTGCCGCCCGTGGCGAGCACGTCGTCGATCACGAGCACGCGGGTGCCGGGCGCGAGGTCGGCGTGCATCTCGATCGAGGCCGTGCCGTACTCGAGCGCGTAGTCGATCGTGACGGCGGGCTGGGGCAGCTTGCCGGCCTTGCGCACGGGCACCATGCCCGCGCCGGAGAGCACCGCGGCCGCGCTCGCGAGCAGAAAGCCTCTGGCCTCGATACCCGCGACCACGTCGAACTGCCCCGCGAACGGTGCGATGAGGGCCTCGCTCGTCACTCGCAGCGCCTCGCCGTCGGCGAGCAGCGGGGTGATGTCTCGGAAGAGAATGCCCGGCTGCGGGTAACCGGGGAGCTCGCGGATCAGCTTCTCGGCGCGAGCGAGCGCCGCGGCGTGCGCTGGGTCAGGATGAGCTTCGGCGGTGCGGGCTTCGTTCGACACTCTGACAGGGTAGCGCGTGCGGCCGAACGAGCTGTCGCGGGTCGCGCGAGGATCGCCCCCGGTGGATTTCCATTTGCGCCGTGTTTCGGGTAAAGTCTGTGAGGTTGAGAAATCAACGTGCGCCCCTAGCTCAGCTGGATAGAGCATCTGACTACG
>JAGQTL010000316.1:3471-4404 GCA_020439035.1 Leucobacter sp.
GGGTTCGAATCCCTCGGGGCGCGCCACAGAAAATACCTGATCAGAAGCCAAATCTTCCTGATATTCGTCGCCTCGTGAAGGCGTCGCTTTCGAGGCGCGTGGCACCTACGTGGTACTCGTGGTGCACAGTCTTGCGCCACCAAAGTGGATGCGGCGAGCGCGGCTGATCATTCCTCGTAGATGCGGCTGCGGTGGTCCGTATCGAGAGCGACAATGGTGAGCTCGTTGCGGCGCACCTCGACGATGGCTCGATAGTCGCCAATGCGGAGGCGCCACAGGCCAACCTTCGAACCCCGTGGCGGCTTGAGCTTCGCAGTGGGGTCTTCAAGCTCGGTCAGCGCGACGAGCGCAGCCAAGACCCTGCGCTGCACCGGGCGGTCGAGCCGACGTAGTGCCTTCTCGAAGTCGCGGGTGTAGGCAAGCCGGTAAGTACTCATCTCTGCACTTGCCTGCCAGGCTTACAGGCTCAGTTCGCGGTGACCCTCAGCGATCAACTCATCACGGTCAAAGCCGAGCTCGTCGATCAGTTCATCCATCGGTCGAGTCTCGACCTCGCCCTTTCGCACCGCCTCGGCGTACGCGTCGATTCCGGCGACGTACTCCAACTCCGAGATGTGATCCTCGATCAGGGTGCGCACATAGAACGACTTCGACCGGCTCGTCGATTCCGCGAGGCGGTCGAGTCGGCCGCTCAGGTCATCCGGCAGACGCAGCGTCAAGGTGTGAGACATGTAATACATTGTCCGTGACTTGCTCGACCCTCGCAAGCAACGCGCGATATTCCCTCAGCCAACCCGATCCACGCCGAGAAATGATTCTGGGGTGTGACAATCGGAGTTTGCCATGCTTCGGGAGCGATGCGTCGAGCGGCTCAGGCGGCCGCCTTCAGTTCTTCGAAGGCGAGCAGCCGGTCGCGGTAGTGCTCGTACTGCT
>JAGQTL010000004.1 GCA_020439035.1 Leucobacter sp.
GTCCTGCAATTCGATGCCGTTGTTGCTGATGGCTACGCCGCTGAGGTCAATCGGCTCTTCCTTGCCGTTCACCAGATCGTCGTAACGGGCGATATAGGTCGCGCTGTCGCCGATATAGCGGAAGAAAGTGCCCAGCGGCCCGTCATTATTGAAGCTCAGCGAAAGCGTGCAAATCGCGCCGGTTTCAGCCTTGAGCTGGATCGACATGTCCATCGCGATGCCCAGCTCGGGATGCATCGGGCCTTGCATCACGTGCGCCGCCACGACCGGACTACCCGTCTGGTAT
Source organism: Leucobacter sp. (assembly GCA_020439035.1). GTDB lineage: Bacteria > Actinomycetota > Actinomycetes > Actinomycetales > Microbacteriaceae > Leucobacter. The sequence goes on from JAGQTL010000004.1 coordinate 287, forward strand.
TGGAAAAGGTCGACGGTGTGCGCGGCGTGGTGCCACAGCAGGTGGTCGGTCCACGTGCGCGGCTCGCCCTTGGCGTTGATGTTCTTGCGGCGGAAGAAGTACGTCTGCACGTCCATCTGCTGCACGTTGAACTCGCCCGCGTCGATGCGCGAGCGCACCAGCTGGTGCGAGGGGTTGAAGCGCCGGGTGTGCCCGACCATCGCGACGAGCCCCGCGGCCTCTGCCGCCGCGGCGGCCAGGAGGGTCGCCTCGGCGTCGGCAGCCGAATCGGCCAGCGGGATCTCGACCTCGACGTGCTTGCCCGCGGCCAGCACCGCCTGCGTCTGCGAGGCGTGCAGGCCGGTCGGCGTGGCGAGGATCACGGCGTCGACGTCGTCGCGCGCGAGCACGGCGTCGAGGCCGACGACCGCGTTCGGCACGCCGTACTTCGCGGCAACCGCATCGGCCTTCTCCTGCGAGGTCGCGCTGACCACGGTCACCTCGGCGTCCTCGATGTTCGCGAGGCCATCGAGGTGCTTCATGCCGAAGGCGCCGTTCGCGCCGACGACGGCGACACGGGTCTTTCCGCTCATGCAGAGGCTCCCTCGAGTGCCGGCTCCGCGCCCGCCGCGTCCGCGCCCTCGTCTGCGCCCTGATCCGCGCTCGCGGCGTCGGCGGCCTTCGGCGCGACCGGGTTCGAGATGACGAGGTGGCCGACCGCCGTGTTCGAGGCCGGCACGTGGTAGAAGCGGTGGTCGACCTCCGGGGCGCCGCCGCCGAACTGGTCATCCATGGCGCCGCGGGCGATCAGCCAGTCCACGAGCTCGATGCCCTCGGATCCCGCCTCGTCTACGTACTCGAGGTGCGGCCATTCGGTGAGGCCGAGCGGATCGGCGATCAGGTGATCCATGAACGCGTTGTCCCACTCCTCGTTGATGAGGCCGGCGCGCGGGCCCTGGAGCTGGTGGCTCATGCCGCCCGTGCCCCAGATCTGCACGTTCAGCTCGGGGCCGTCCCACTTGTCGAGGGCGCGGCGCAGCGCCTTGCCGAGCTCGTAGCAGCGGCGGCCCGACGGCACCGGGTACTGCACCACGTTGACCGCGAGCGGGATCACCCGCACCGGCCACTCCTCGTCGACGCCGAGGTCGCCGTAGACGAGCGAGAGCGGCACGGTGAGGCCGTGATCCACCACCATCTCGTTGACAAGGGTGAGGTCGAAGTCGTCCTGGATCACCGACTGCGCGATGTGCGCGGCCAGCTCGGGGTAGCCCTTCACGTCGGGCACCGGGCGGGGGCCGTAGCCCTCGTCGGCGACCGGGTACTCCGCACCGGTGCCGAGCACGAAGGTGGGGATGAGCGACGAGTCGAACGCCGTCGCGTGGTCGTTGTAGACGAGGATCACGACATCGGGCGTGTTCTCCTTCGCCCACTTGCGCGTCCACTCGTAGCCCGAGAAGACCTTCTTCCAGTAGGGCTCCTCGGTCTTGCCGAGATCCATCGCGGCGCCGATCGCCGGCACGTGCGAGGTGTAGAGCGCCGACGTGAAGCGGGCGGGCGCGTCGGGACGCATGGTCTCGGCCTTCTCGCCGGGCTCCGGCGGCACCCAGCCGTCGAGGTCCTTCAGGCGGTTGCCCTCGGGGCGGCGCCCGCCACCGATCATCATGTCGCGGTAGGCGGCCTCGCTCATGCCCGTCATCGAGCCGGCCATCTGCTGGAAGCTCAGGCCGTGCGTGGCGCCGATCTTCGAGAGGAAGTAGATGTTGCCGCCCTCGGCCATCATGGCGTTGAGGTCGAGGTCGAGCACGGCCTGGCGCTGCTTGTCGGAGAGCGGCCACTCGTCGAGGTAGGCCTCGCGGTCGGCGAGGTAGCGCTCGCGGTTCTCGGGCTTCATGAGCGACATCGAGAACTGGTTGAGGTGGTAGCCCTTGCGGGCCATCTCGGCGTCGAAGATGATCGTGCCGGGTACGTTCTTATAGGGCTTGTCGAGTGCCATGGTCATACTCCTTCTGGCCAGTAGAGGCGGGTGGGGTTGTCGACGAGCAGCCGCTGCTGCAGCTCCGCCGTCGTCGCGATCTGCGGGATGTAGTCGACCAGCAGCCCGTCGTCGGGCATGTGGTCCTTGAGGTTGGGGTGGGGCCAGTCGGTGCCCCACAGCACGCGGTCGGGGAACTCCTCGACCACGCGACGGGCGAACGGCACGACGTCCGTGTAGGCGTGCTGCTCGCCGTCGAGCACCTTCGGGCCGCTGACGCTCAGCCGCTCCGGGCACGACACCTTCGTCCACACGTTCGGATTCTCGCGCATGAAGCGCAGAAACAGCCCGAACTCGGGGCCATCGGGATCCTTCGTCACATCCGGCCGGCCCATGTGGTCGACCACCACGTCGGTGGGGATCGCCGAGAAGAAGTCGTACAGCTCGGGCAGATCCTCGGCCTCGAAGTAGATGACGACGTGCCAGCCGAGCGGCGCGATCTTCGCGACGATCTCCTCGAGTGAGTCGGTCGGCACCCGGTCGACAAGGCGCTTGACGAAGTTGAAGCGCACCCCGCGCACGCCGGCGGCATCCATCGCCTCGATCTCGGCTTGCGAGATATCCGGCCCGACGCTCGC
>JAGQTL010000043.1 GCA_020439035.1 Leucobacter sp.
ATGGTCGGCATCAACGTGCCGATCCCCGTTCCCGTGGGCTCGTTCTCGTTCGGCGGCTGGAAGGATTCGCTCTTCGGCGACGCCCACATCTACGGCCCCGAGTCGATCAACTTCTACACGCGCTCGAAGGTCGTCACCACCCGCTGGCCCGAGCCCGACCAGTCGCACATCGACCTCGGCTTCCCGAGCAACCACTAAGGCGGCGGATGATGGCAGACTTCATCGACCTGAACGGCGCCGAGCAGAGCTTCGGCGACACCGAGGCGCAGCGCGAGGTGCGGCGCAACGATCGCGACTACGTGTTCCACTCGTGGTCGGCCCAGGGCAAGATCAACCCGCTGCCAATCGCCAAGGGCGAGGGCGTGCGGTTCTGGGATTACGACGGCAACGAGTACCTCGACTTCGCCTCGCAGCTCGTCAACCTGAACCTCGGCCACCAGCATCCCGGCCTGGTCAAGGCGATTCAGGATCAGGCCGGCCGTATGGCCACGATCCAGCCCGCGGTGGCGAACGATGTGCGCGGTGAACTCGCCAAGCGCATCGTCGGCAAGTCGTTCGAGGGTGCGCGCTCGGTGTTCTTCACCAACGGCGGCGCCGAGGCGAACGAGTACGCCGTGCGCATGGCGCGCCACCACACGGGGCGCCAGAAGGTGCTCGCGCGCTTCCGCTCATACCACGGCTCGACCGCGACCGCGATCACGCTGACGGGCGAGGAGCGGCGCTGGGCGAACGGCACCCCCGACGCGGGTGTCGTGCACTTCTTCGGCCCGTACCAGTACCGCTCGGAGTTCTACGCCGAGACGCCTGAGCAGGAGTCCGAGCGCGCGCTCCGGCACCTGGAGCACACGATCCAGCACGAGGGGCCGAACACGATCGCGGCGATCATCCTCGAGACGGTCACCGGCACCAACGGCATCTTCGTGCCGCCGCCCGGTTACCTCGCGGGCGTGCGCGAACTGTGCGACCGGTACGGCATCGTCATGATCTGCGACGAGGTGATGGTGGGCTTCGGCCGCACCGGCGAGTGGTTCGCCTACCAGGCGTTCGACGTCACGCCGGATCTCGTGACCTTCGCGAAGGGCGTCAACTCGGGGTACGTGCCGCTCGGCGGCGTCGTCATCTCGGAGAAGGTGCACAACTCGTTCGTCGAGACGGCGTTCCCCGGCGGGCTCACCTACTCGGGCCACCCGCTCAGCTGCGCCGCGGGCGTCGCGACCTTCGACATCTTCGAGAGCGAGGGGATCATCGAGCACGTGCGCGACCTGGGCGAGCGCGTGATCGCCCCCAGGCTCGCGCAGCTGGCCGAGAAGCACCGCTCGGTGGGCGAGTTCCGCGGTCGCGGGATGTTCTGGGCGCTCGAGCTCGTGAGCGATCGCGAGACCCGCGAGCCGCTCGTCGGCGAGGGCTTCAACGCCACGGTCGCGGCCTGCAAGCAGGCGGGCCTCTGGCCGTTCTCGCCGGGCAACCGCCTGCAGATCGCGCCGCCGCTCATCATCAGCGAGGCCGACCTGGTGGCCGGGCTCGACATCATCGATGAGGCGCTCACGGTCGCAGACGGCTTCTGCACCGGCGCCTGAGCCGACGGGCTCACCCGTACCGAGGGCCCCTGATCCCCGCGCGATGCGCGGATCAGGGGCCCTCGGTCCGTTCAGGGCTCGGGGCCGACGGCGACCGGGAGCTCCGGGTGATTCGCCCACTGCGACCACGAGCCCGGGAACAGCTCGCCGTCGATGCCGGCGAGCGCGAGGGCGAACAGCGTGTGGCTCGCCGTGATGCCCGACCCGCAGGAGACGCCGACGCGCACGCCGCCGGCTCGCGCCCCCTCATCCACGCCGATCCCGACCGACGCGAAGCGCTCGCGCAGCGCGGCCGGTGCGAGAAATCCGCCCGCGGCGTCGAGGTTCCCGGCCGTCGGCAGGTTGCGCGCCCCGGGGATGTGGCCGGCGCGCGGGTCGATCGGCTCGTCGCGCCCCTCGTAGCGTTCGGCGGCGCGCACGTCGAGCAGCAGCTCGTCGCGGGCGAAGCGGGCGACCTCGTCGAGCTCGATGCGCGGCATCCGCCCCGAGCCGAGCGTGATGGTGCCGGGGGCGGGTGTCACGTCGCCCGATTCGAGCGAGAGCCCCGCGGCCGTCCACGCGGGGAGGGCGCCGTCGAGCAGTCGGACGCTCTCGATCCCGGCTCCGCCTCCGGCGCCCGATGCGCCGCCGTCGGCATGCGCGTGCTCGCCCGCCCCGGCATGCCCGTGCTCGCCCGCCCCGGCATCGCGCAGCAGCCACCACAGCCGGGCCGCGGCGAAGTTGCCGCCGCCGTCGTAGGCGACCACGCGGTCGCCGGGGTGGAGGCCCCAGCGGTGCGCCGCCGCGGTGAGCGACGCCGCGTCGGGGAGCGGATGCCGGCCGCGGGTTGCCGGGCCGGGCGCCGACAGTTCGTGCTCGAGATCCGCGTAGACCGCCCCGGGGATGTGGCCGTCGCGGTACGCGGGCCGGCCGTCGGGCTGCGCGAGACTCCAGCGTACATCGAGCACGCGCGTGCGCGGCGCGCCCGGCGGGAGATCCGCCTCGGCGCGCAGGATCGCGAAGAGCTCGGCTGCTGAGATGAGGAGATCGGCGGGTTCGGTCATGGCCCGATGCTACTCGCGTGCGCCGTTCGTCGCGCGCCGTGTTCCGTGCGCCCCGATCCCGGGCTGCGCTCACGGATGCCTCGACGCCGGGCCTTCGTTGGGGTGAGAATGAGGTGGGCCCGGTTCTCGGGCCGTTTTTCGAGAGAGGATCCGCCGATGAGCGCTCTGGACGATATCAATAAGTACACGACGGCCGACGCCGGGGTCGTCGCCGCCATGGAGAAGACCTACGCGCTCGCCCTGCAGAACGCCGACGCGAGGCTCGTCTCGTTCAGCGACGCCGACGAGCTGAAGACCGTGCGCGAGAACTTCGTCAAGGGCAAGCTCGGCGTGACCGACGCGGACGCCGATATCGATGCCGCCATCGCGGCCGTGGGCGAGCGCGTTCCGGGCCACAAGCAGCGGCTCACGGTGTACTACCTGCTGGCCGAGCACTACGGCAAGCTGGGCAGCCTGAGCTAGCGGATCGCCGCCGAGGAGGATCCGCCTCGGCAGATCCGCCTCGGCGCGCAGGCTCGCCGAGCGCTCGGCCGCTCGGAAGAGCGGGTCGGCGGGTTCGGTCAGGGCTCGATACCACGCGCGTACGACTCCGACGGCTCACGCCTCGGGCGGCAGTGTCGCGCCGAACGGCTGCACGGCCTCCCACGCGGCCGCGAACGCCAGGAGCTCGTGCTCGCCATGGTTCCGGCCGATGGCCTGCACGCCGATCGGCAGCCCCGTCGCGCTGAAGCCCGCGGGCAGGGCGGCGGTCGGCGCGCCGAGCAGCGTGCCCAGCGTCGTGACCTCCATCCAGCGGTGGTAGGTGTCCATGGCGCGCCCCGCGACCGACGTCGGCCAGTGGAGCGCGGCGTCGAACGGGAAGATCTGCGCGGTCGGCAGCAGCACCACATCGACCTCGTCGAAGAGCCCGCGGAACGCCTCGTAGAGGTCGCTGCGCACGGCCGATGCCCGGCTGAACTGCTGCACCGGCATGGGCGGAACGCCCTGAGCTGAGCCGGCCGAGCCGAGCGCGCCCTCGATCTCGAAGACCGCCTCGGGCTTCAGCCGCGGCCCGAACTCGGGGTGGGCGAGGAGGTCGCCGAGGTTCGCCGCCGTCGCCGCGTGCCGGTACGCGAGCCAGAGCGGCCACAGGTCCCGGGCGCCGCCGAACGCTCCGTGCGCGGGCAGATCCGCGATCGAACGCACCTCGGCTCCCGCGGCCTCGAACCGTGCCACCGCCGCCTCGGTCACGGCCAGCACCTCCGGCTCCATCGGCAGGTACCCGCCGAGATCGCCGAGCCAGGCGATGCGCGTCTCGCCGGGTGCGCGCGGCGCGACCGATGCGAGCGAGAGCGGATCTTCGCGCACCGACAGCGGCGCGCGGTCGTCGTAGCCGGCCATCGTGCTGAGCAGCAGCGCGAGATCCTGCACCGTGCGCGCGATCGGCCCCTCCACGCCGCCCAGGTGCACGAACTGCTCGCCGGTGCCGGGCACCCGGCCGGTCGAGGGCCGCAACCCGTAGACGTTGTTCCAGCCGGGTGGGTTGCGCAGCGACCCCATGAAATCGCTGCCGTCGGCGACGGGGAGCAGGTGCAGCGCCACCGCGACGGCGGCGCCGCCGCTCGATCCGCCGGCCGATCGTGCGGGGTCGTAGGCGTTGCCGGTCGTGCCGAAGACGCGGTTGTACGTGTGCGAGCCGAGGCCGAACTCGGGCGTGTTCGTGCGCCCGATGAAGATGGCGCCCGCGGCGCGGATGCGTTCCACGAAGATGGCGTCGGCCACCGCCGGCGGGGTCTCACCCGGATGGAAGAAGCCGTAGGAGGTCTGCCAGTCGGCGACGTCGGCCAGATCCTTCACTGCGTGCGGGAAGCCGTGCATCCACCCCTGCACCGAGCCCGCGCGCAGCAGGCGATCCTTCTCGGCCGCCTCGGCCAGCAACTCGTCTCGCGGCCGCAGCCGCGTGATCGCGTTGACCCGGGGGTTCACGAGCTCGATGCGGTCGAGATACGCGGTCATGACCTCGACGCACGTGACGGCGCGCGAACGGATCGCCGCCGAGAGCTCGGCGGCACTCCAGCGGATGATGTCTTCGAGTCGCTCGGGGCGCGCGACCTCGGGCCAGTCGATATCGGGGATCGGCAGCATGCGGGCCTCCTGCGGCGGTGGGCTGACGCTCCCGATTATGCCGGGTCGCCGGCCCCCGCCGCAGTTCGGCCCAGCTTGTCGGCGAGGCGCATAAGCTCGCGCAGCTCATGTTCGTCGAGTGCACCGCCGACTGCGCGCGCCACGCTGCGCGCGTGTGCGCGGCCGACGGTCCGCTGCAGTTCCCGGCCCGCCTCCGTGAGCCCCACGAGCACCGCGCGCGCGTCGCGCCCGTCGGTCACCCGTTCGAGCAGCCCGCGCGCGGCGAGCCGATCGACCATGCGCGAGAGCGCCGGCTGGCTCAGCAGCACGCTCCGCCGGAGCTCGCCGATCCGCACGGGCTCGGCCTGCTTCGCGAGCGTGTAGAGCACGTCGTACTCGCGCATCGCGAGGTCCTGCTCGTGCCACACCGGCTCGGCCGCGAACTCGCGCAGCAGCGCGGTGTGCGCGGTGAGCAGCGACTCCCAGGCGCGATTCGCGAGGCTGATCGGCAGCGCTACCATCGTGCTTCCCCTCTCCGGTGCCTACCCGTGCGCACCCGTGTCTGCCCGCGCCTTCTCGTGTCTACCCGCGGGTTCTCGTGCGAGCGAGCGCCCGCCTACAGCCCGAACGCGGCGCCCGAGGCCTGCAGGGCCGGGCTGTCCTGGTACGGCGAGCTGCCCGTCACGTTGTCGCCGCGGTTCGGGTTCGGCCGCGGCTGCCGGGCCGGCTGGTCGCCGTACTTCGCCGTCACGAGTTCGGCGTGCGTCGGCGCGGCGCTCGGCACTTCGGGATCGCGCAGGGCTTCGAGCTCGCGGCGCAGCACCGGCACGACCTCCTCGCCGAGCAGCTCGAGCTGGTCGAGCACGGTCGCGAGCGGCAGGCCGGCGTGGTCGATCAAGAACATCTGCCGCTGGTAGTCGCCGAACGTCTCGCGGAAGGTCAGGGTCTTGTCGATGACCTCCTGCGGGCTGCCGACCGTGAGCGGAGTCTGGTCGATGAAGTCCTCCATCCGCGGGCCGTGCCCGTAGACGGGAGCCTCGTTGAAGTAGGGGCGGAAGGCATCCATCGCGTCCTGCGACCGCTTCGCGATGAACGTCTGCCCGCCGATCCCTACGATCGCCTGCTTGGCCAGGCCGTGCCCGTGGGCCTCGAAGCGCTGGCGGTAGAAGTCGATGAGGCGCTTCGAGTGCGCGGAGGGGGCGAAGATGTGGTTCGAGAAGAAGCCGTCGCCGAAGTAGGCGGCCTGCTCGGCGATCTCGGGCGTGCGGATCGACCCGTGCCAGACGAACGGCGGCACGTCGTCGAGCGGGCGCGGCGTCGAGGTGAACCCGCGGAGCGGCGTGCGGAAGTTGCCCTCGAAGTCGACGACGTCCTCGCGCCACAGCCGGTGCAGCAGCTCGTAGTTCTCGAGGGCGAGGGGCAGCCCCGCGCGGATGTCCTTGCCGAACCAGGGGTAGACGGGGGCGGTGTTGCCGCGGCCGAGCATGAGGTCCATGCGCCCCTTCGCGAGATGCTGCAGCATGGCGTACTCCTCGGCGAGGCGCACGGGGTCGTTCGTCGTGATGAGCGTGGTGCTCGTGCTGAGCTTCAGCGTCGTGGTCTGTGCGGCGATGTAGGCCAGCAGGGTCGTCGGGCTCGACGAGAAGAACGGCGGGTTGTGGTGCTCGCCGATCGCGAAGACGTCGAGGCCGACCTCCTCGGCCTTCTTCGCGATCCGCACCGTGGCGTCGATGCGCTCCGCCTCGCTCGGGGTCACGCCTGTGGTGGGGTCGCGGGTGACGTCGCTGACGCCGAAGATGCCGAATTCCATGGGATGCTCCTGTGCCGGGCGCGCCCCGGTGTTCGCCGGGCGCTACTTATATGCGTTTGCATATAAGTGTAACGGGGCGTGCGCGGAGTTATTCCCGGTGCGCTTGCGCGGCGCGGCGTGGATCCCGAATCCCGGATCACAGGTCCCGGATAGCCCGGCCCGCCCCTCAGTCGTCGGGGTCGGTCTCGTCGATCGGCGCGTGATGGTCGTGGCCGGCCGTGCCGCGCTTCCAGTAGCCGTGCGCGTCGACCTGGGCCTTGGGCAGCCCGAGCTCCCGGCGCAGGTAGCGGCGCAGCGGCACGAGCGCGGTCGCCTCGCCGGCGAGGAAGACGAAGGTGCCCTCGGTGATCCGGCGGTCGCGCAGCGCCTGCAGGATCGCTGCTGCCGCGGTGCTCGCGGGGAAGCGATGGAAGGCGCGATTCGGTGCGGCCGCTCGGTCGAGGTAGGCGGCATGCCGCTCGTCCTCGAGTGCGAGATAGACGGTGGCCGGCGTCTCGGCGCCGACCGTGTCGAGCCAGCGCATGACCGAGGGCAGAGCCGTCTCGTCGGCGACCACGATCAGTTCGTCGATGTCGCGCGGGGCGAGTGCCGAACCGCGCGGGCCGGCCACGACCAGTTCATCACCGGGCTCAGCCCCGGCGGCCCAGCGCGAGGCGGGCCCGCCGCCGGCTTCCCCGCCGTGCAGGTAGAAGTCGATCACGAGCTCCGGCCCGCCGGGGGCATCGAGGGCGAACACGAGCGGCGTGTAGTCGCGCATCAGCGTGCCGCCCGCGCCGTCGGGGAAGACGAGCTTCACGTGATCCGCGGGCCCCGGCGCGGCGAAGCCGTCGAGGGCCTCGCCGCCCAGCGCCACGCGCACGAACCCCGGCGCGGGCCGTTCAATGCGCAGGACGCGCAGCGATCGCCGCGCCAACTCGTGCCGCACGCGCTCCCGGGCGAATCGTTCCGTCATCGCGGCGCTCCTCTCGATTACCGGTGAGCCGAATCGCTCACGTCGATGAAGCCCGGGCGCGGGCGAGCGTCGCTCGTGCCGCGGCCGGGCCGGCGCGCTACTCGGCGAGCAGTGCCTGGATTCGGCGCACGCCCTCGACCAGCGCCTCGTCGCCGAGCGCGTAGCTGAAGCGCAGGTAGCCGCTCGGGCCGAAGGCCTCGCCCGGCACGGCCGCCACTTCGGCCTGCTCGAGGATCAGGTCGGCGAGTTCGAGCGACGTCGTCGGCGTCGCGCCGCCGATCTCCCGGCCCAGCGCTCCCGTCACGTCGACGTAGGCGTAGAAGGCGCCCTCCGGCGTCGGGCAGTGGAAGCCGGGCACCCGGTTCAGCTCCTCGACGATGAGCTTGCGGCGCCGGTCGAAGGCGAGCCGCATCTGCTCGATCGGCTCCTGCGGGCCGTTCAGCGCGGCGATCGCCGCGCGCTGCGCGATGTTGTTCACGTTCGAGCACAGGTGCGACTGCAGGTTCGCGGCGCCCTTGATGATGTCGGCCGGGCCGATCATCCAGCCGAGGCGCCAGCCGGTCATGGCATAGGTCTTCGCCACGCCGTTCACGAGGATCGCGCGATCCTGCAGCGCGGGCACGGCCTCGACGATCGAGACGGCGCGCACGCCGTCGTACACGAGGTTCTGGTAGATCTCGTCCGCCACCACCCACAGGCCGTTGGCCTCGGCCCACTCGCCGATGGCCTGCGTCTCGGCCGGGGAGTAGACGGCGCCGGTCGGGTTCGACGGCGAGACGAAGAGCAGCACCTTCGTGCGCTCGGTCCGCGCCGCCTCGAGCTGCTCCACGGTGACCTTGTAGCCCTGGTCGGCGCCGGCGAACACCTCGACCGGCACGCCGTCGGCGAGCTGGATCGCCTCGGGGTAGCTCGTCCAGTACGGCGCGGGCACGAGCACCTCGTCGCCCGGATCGAGCAGCACCTGGAAGGCCTGGTACACGGCCTGCTTGCCGCCGTTCGTCACGACGATCTGCGAGGCGGGAACCGACCAGCCCGAGTCGCGGGCGGTCTTCGCTGCGATGGCCTCGCGCAGATCGGGCAGGCCCACGGCCGCCGTGTAGCGGAAGTTCTTCGGATCGTCGAGCGCGGCGCGAGCCGCGTCGACGATGTGCGGAGGTGTGGCGAAGTCGGGCTCGCCGGCGGCGTAGCTCACGACGGGGCGGCCCTCGGCCTGCAGGGCCTTCGCCTTCGCATCGACCTTGAGGGTGGCGGACTCGGCGATTGCGCCGATCTTCTTCGACAGACGGGAGATGTTGCTCACGGCTCAATCCTAGTTGCGTCGCCTGAGTTTTCGGCGGTCGCGTACGCGCCGCCGATTCGGTGCCCGACGGATCCTGCGACGCGCCGGTACCCTGGTGCCGTGACGTCGAATGTCGAGCTGCGGGCCGTTCCGGTGGAGGATCGCGCCTGGCTGCTCGCCGCGCTCGACGATGCGCTCTCCGGCGGCACGCCCGTCTACCCCGCGGCGCCCGGCACCCCCGCCGCCGCGGTGCAGCAGCTGCGCGAGGCGGAACTGCCCGAAGGCACGTCGGTCGTGGTGCGCACCTCGGGGTCGAGCGGGGTGCCGAAGGCGGTCGCGTTGTCGGCGGCCGCGCTGCGCGCGAGCGCCGCGGCGACGCACGAGCGTCTGGGCGCGGCGGCGGGTCGACTCGAATCCGACACCGACACCCACGCCGGGGCCGCGAGCGATGGCGACCCCGCGGCGACGACCGGCGGGCAGTGGCTCGTCACCCTGCCGGGGCACCTCATCTCGGGCCTGCAGATGCTCGTGCGCAGCCACCTCGCCGGCACCGAGCCCGTCTTCCTCGACGGCCCGTTCGACCCGGCTGCGCTGCTCGCCGCCGCAGAGCGGATGGAGCACCCCCGCCGCTACGTCTCGCTCGTGCCGGTGCAGCTCGCGCGCGTGCTCGCCCTGGCCGAGGCGGACGCCGGCGCGGCAGACGCCCTGCGCGGCTTCTCGGGCGTGCTGGTCGGGGGGCAGGCGGTGCCGCGACCCCTGCGGCAGCGCGCGCACGATCTCGGCGTCGCGCTTCGCCGTAGCTACGGCATGACCGAGACGGCGGGCGGCTGCGTGTACGACGGCGTCGAGATCGGCGATACCCGGGTGCGGATCCGCCGCACCGACGCCGGGGGCGGCGAAGTGCAGCTCACCGGATCCTGCCTCGCGCTCGGCTATGTGGACGACCCGGCGCTGACGTCGGCGCGGTTCATCGAGGATGCGGCCGGCGACGGGAGCGCGACGCGCTGGTACCGCACGGGGGATGCCGGCGAACTGCTGGGCGGCATGCTCACGGTGACCGGCAGGCTCGACCGCGTGATCATCTCGGGCGGGGTGAACGTGTCGCTCGACGAGGTCGAGCGCGTCGTGCACGAGCAGCCGGGCTGGGAGGGCGCGGTTGCGCTCGGCACGGCGCACCCCGAGTGGGGGGAGCGGGTGGCCCTCGCGGTCGAGATCGGGGAGCGGGCAGACCCCTCGCGCGCCGCAGCCGCGTCTGCGGATCCGGTCGCGCCGTTCGCGGAAGTGCAGGCGGCGGTCAAGGCCGCGCTCGGCCCGGCGGCGGCCCCCGTGTGGGCGACGGAGGCCGAGGCGCTGCCCCGGCTGCCGGGCGGCAAGCCCGACCTGCCCGCGATCGAGGCCTGGCTGCGCGAACTGCGCGCCAGCTTCGCGCAACTGCGGAGCCGCTGAGCCGCTGAGCCGACCGCCGGGGCCGCGGCTAGGATCGACACCGTGAACACGCATGCGAAGGACCGGCGCCGATCGGGCAACCCCGCCATACGCGCAGCCGCAGATCGACACGTCGAAGCCGGCGGCCCGGCGAGGATCACGTGGCGGGACTGGGTGGGCGGTGCGCGGCTGCGCACGCTGCCGCTCGCGATCGCGCCGGTCGCCGCGGGGGCCGGGCTCGCGAAGCTGGCACAGGGCTTCTCGTGGACCCTTACGCTGCTCGCGCTCGCCGTCGCGCTGCTGCTGCAGATCGGCGTGAACTTCGCCAACGACTACAGCGACGGGGTGCGCGGCACGGATGCGCACCGCGTCGGGCCGGCGCGGCTAACGGGCAGCGGCCTCGTGAACCCGAAGCGCGTGCTCGCGACGGCCCTCGTCTTCTTCGCGCTCGCCGCCGCGAGCGGCATCGCCGCGGTCGTGATCAGCGGCCGCTGGTGGTTCCTCGCGCTGGGTGCGGCGGCGATCCTCGCCGCCTGGTTCTACACCGGCGGCAAACGGCCATACGGCTACGCCGGCCTCGGCGAGGTGGCGGTGTTCATCTTCTTCGGCCTCGTCGCCACGGTGGGCACCGTCTGGCTGCAGACGGAGCTGGAGATGCAGGAGCCGTGGATCGCGGGCACCGGCGTGGGGCTCTTCGCGGTGGCCGTGCTGATCCTGAACAACACCCGCGACATCGAGACCGACCGGCTCGCCGGCAAGCGCACGCTGTCCGTGCGCATCGGGGATCGTGCGTCGCGCGTGCTCTACGTGATCTGCGTGCTGCTGCCCTTCGCGGTCCCGGCCGTGTACTCGGCGGTCTACCCCGGAATGCTGCTCGTCTGGTTCGTGCTGATCCTCGCGATCCCCGCGGTCGTCATCACCGTGTGGGGTCGATCGGCGCGCGAGCTGATCCTTGCACTCGCCCTCACCAGCTTCGCGGCGCTCGCCTACGGCGTCCTGCTCGGCGTGGCGTTCGCGTTCTGAGCCCCGAGCCCGCAGCATAATCCGCCGGATCCCCTATACGCGGATTCGCCCGTGCGGCCGTAGGGTTCGGTCACCGGGAGCCCGATTCGGGTTCCGCGATGAAGGTGACGCGGTCCTAGCGGCAGACCTACGGGCGGGCTCCGCTACGCCTGCTCTTCGGGATCGTCGGCCCCGGCATCCAGCGCCGCGTCCTCGGCGATGTCGTCGACGGTGCGATTGCGCTGCCGCCATTCGTAGATGCTCTCGGACGCGGTCTCGCGGGTTTTCGAGAGGAACAGCACCGAGAGAGAGACCGACACGAGCGCGGCGACCAGCGTCGAGATGAGGATCGTCGGCCAGTAGCCGAAGCCCTGCGCCGTGAGCAGGAGCATGGCGGCGGCGAACGGCACCGCGAAGAAGACGAGGCGCAGCAGCGTGTAGACGATCCAGGCGGTACGGTGATTCACGCATCCGAGTGTAGCGAGGCCGCCTGCGGGTGAACCGGGCGGCCCCGCGGTTCTCAGACGGCGCGGGTAGCATGGGGGCATGGTCCGCTTCGTCATCATCGGCGTCGTTGTCGGCGTGGCATTCACCCTCTACGCGCTCGTCGACGCGGCGATGTCGGATGCCGCGCGGGCGCGCGGTCTCGCGAAGCCGGTCTGGGTGGTGCTCATCGTCGTGTTCCCGGTGATCGGCGCGGCGCTGTGGTTCACGATCGGCAAGGGCCGTGGCCCCGTGCCTGAGCCCGTGCGCGCTCCGGATGACGACCCGCGCTTCACCGCGGCTCGGATGTCGGGCGAAGAGCTCGATGCGCATATGCGCGAGCTCGAGGACCGGCTGCGCGAGCTCGACAGCGAGACGTTCCCCGGGGAGCAGAGCGCGGCCAGCGGATCCGACGAGGCGGCGGGCGACCGCCGCGGGGAGGCCCGAGGCGGCATGGGCGAGGGCCGTGGGCGCGGCGAGCACGGTGAGACCGGCAACGGCGCGGCCGGCGGCGGCTGGGACGAGCCGGGCCCGGGCCCCCGATGACGCTCCCGGTCGATGCGACCCTGTCGAGCCGTCTCGCCGCCGAGGTGCTGGCCGAACTGATCACGCGCGGTGCGCGCGACGTGGTCGTCTGCCCGGGATCGCGCTCTCAGGCGCTCGCCCTGGCGGCCGCGGAGGCCGAGGCGCTCGGGGCGATCCGGCTGCACGTGCGCGTGGATGAACGCTCCGCGGGCTTCTTCGCCGTAGGTGCCGCACGCGAGACCGGCGCACCGGCGGTGGTCATCGTGACGAGCGGCACGGCCGTGGGCAACCTGATGCCCGCGGTGCTCGAGGCCTCCCACGCGCGTGTTCCGTTGATCGTACTCTCGGCCGACCGCCCCGCGGAGTTGCGCGGCGTGCGGGCGAATCAGACGACGTGGAACCCTCGCTTCCTCGCCCCGTTCACGCGCTACCTGGCCGACCTGCCGGCTCCCGACGGCGATGGCGCGGCGGCCGTAGCGTGCGCGCGCCGGCACGCGGCGAGCGCCTACGACCGGGCGATCGGCCGGGGCGACGAGCCCGGCCCGGCGCATCTGAACCTCGCGTTCCGAGACCCGCTCTCGGGCGGCGATGGCCTGCTGGCGCCCGCGCTCGAGCGCGGGCCGCTGCTGCTTGAGCATTCCCCCGGCCCGAGCCTCGCC